>DASVTA010000273.1:0-2665 GCA_036387815.1 Allosphingosinicella sp. | reverse complement strand
GAAAATGAGAACATCCGTTGGTCTTGCGGCCGGCCGTGCTACAAGCCGCTTCCGTCCAACGCATCGAGAGAGGATTTCCGATGCCTGTAAGGTCGCTTCGCGCCGGGCTTGCCGGCCTGGCCCTCGCCGCGATGGCGGCCGCGGCGCCGGCCGCCGAGCCTTCGTTCGTTCCGGTGTTCAAGGACAATTTTCCGGACCCCCATGTCGTCGAGCACCAGGGCGAGTTCATCGCCTACGCGACCAACGTCGGTATCAACCTGCCGATGCTGACTTCGCGCGATCTCGTCCGTTGGACGCCGGTGACCGGCGCCGACGGCAAGCGCCGCGACGGAATGCCGCAGCTCGCGCCTTGGGTGAAGGAAGGCTTCACCTGGGCGCCCGAGGTGATGAAGGTGGGCGGCAAATGGCTGCTTTATTATACGGCGGCCCATGCGAAGCGGAACGTGCAGTGTCTCGGAGTGGCCGCGGCGGACAATCCCAAAGGGCCGTTCCGTGACGGCTCCGCCGAGCCGCTGGTCTGCCAGTTCGACCTCGGCGGAACGATCGACGCCAATCCGTTCCGCGACAAGGACGGCAAGCTCTACCTCTACTACAAGAGCGACGGTAACCGGGTGGGCAAGAAGACCGTCATCTGGGGGCAGCGGCTTTCCGACGACGGCCTGTCCGTCGCGGGAGCGCCCGTCGCGCTGGTCGAGGACGACCAGAAATGGGAGTGGAAGCTGGTCGAGGCGCCGACGATGGTCCGGTCACCCGCCGGGCACCGGCTCTTCTACTCCGCCGCTTTCTACGGCTGGGACCCGAATGAGCGGCTGTCGCGCTATGCCACCGGCTACGCGAACTGCACCGGCCCGCTGGGTCCGTGCAAGGATGCGCCGGAGAACCCGATCCTGCACAGCTTCAACGACAAGCAGGCCGGCTGCCTCAGCGGGCCTGGCCACACCGCCGTCTTCGAAGCCGCCGGCCGTCACTTCATCGCCTTCCACGCCTGGGAAGCGACCAAGACGTGCCGCAAGGCGGCCGACAAGCGCTACCTCTACGTCGCCCCTTTGTTCTGGAAGGACGGCAAGCCGCAGATCGGGATGAGCCTGCGCGAGGGTGGCAAATAGGATGGTTCGCGAGATCCTCTTCTTCCTCTCCGGCTCTTCGCGGGAGAGGGGGGACCCAAGCCGAAGGCTCGGGGGGTGAGGGTCTTGCCGACTCCCAGACCCTCACCTCCCACCCGCTGCGCGGGCGGTCCCCTCCTCTCGCGTGAAAAACGGGAGAGAACCTGGCCCCTCGGGGCCGCCCTCGCCGCCCTCGCTTTCGCCTCCCCCGCCCCCGCCCAGGAGGATCTCTCCCGCTACCGCGCCGGCGAGGAGCCGCGCTGGATCAGCCCGGAGAACCCCACCGGGGCCAAGGGGGCCGGCGGCGCCGAGAATCGCGGCGCCAAGGGCCATGCCTTCGAGACCATCCCGATCGGCGGATCCCATGTTCTCGCCGACATCAAGGGCGCCGGAACGATCGACCGGATGTGGATGACGATCGAGGATCGGTCGCCGGAAGCCCTGCGCGGGCTGAGGCTGGACATGTACTGGGACGGCGCGGCCACCCCGGCGGTGTCGGTGCCGATCGGCGACTTCTTCCTGCACGGGGCGGGCGAGATGGTGGCGATGGAGACGGCCCTCCTCGCCAGCCCGGAAGGCCGGTCCTTCGTCTCCTATCTGCCGATGCCCTTCCGGAAGGGCGCGCGGATCGTCGTCGCCAACGAATCGGGCAAGCCGGTCAACCTCATCTTCTACGACGTGAATTATCGCGCGCTTCGGCGGCAACCGGCGGATTCCCTCTATCTCCACGCCTGGTGGAGCCGGGAGAGGGCGACCAGGCTGGGCCGCGACTTCAGGATATTGCCACGGATCCGTGGCCGCGGCCGGTTCCTCGGGGCGAGCGTCACGGTCCTCACCGACCCGGTCTATGAGAAGACGTGGTGGGGCGAGGGCGAGGTCAAGATCGCGCTCGACGGCGACCGGTCGGCCGCCCCGACCCTGGTGGGCACGGGCACGGAGGATTATATCGGCACCGCCTGGGGCCAGGGCGCCTATATCAACCGCTATCAGGGGGCGCCCATCGCCACCTGGGAGGGCGAGGGGCGCTGGACCTTCTACCGGTTCCACGTGCCCGACCCGATCTTCTTCAGCCGCGAAATCGAGGTGAGCCTGCAGATGATCGGCGGCGCGAGGAAGGCGATCGTCCTCGGCCTCCAGAAGAAGGGCGTGCCGCTGGTCCCGGTCACGATCGACCCGGGCTCCCGCGACAACTTCCAGCAGCTCCTCGTCAAGGATCCGCCGGTGCCGCTCTCCGACCCGTCCCTCCCCGACGGCCATACGAATTTCTATCGGAGCGACGACGTTGCGGCGGTCGCCTATTTCTACCTGGACCGCCCTGCCGGCATCCTGCCGCCGATCGCGCCGGCGGCCGAGCGCATGGCCGGGATCAGGAAGCCACCGCAGAAAAAATAAGGGCGGCCCCGAGGGACCGCCCGTGAAATGCGAGGTGCCTGCGCCTCAGTAGCGGAAGCGGATGCCGATGGAGAAGACACGCTCCAGATATTTGCGACCCCACGGGAAGGTGGCGCCGTTGCCGCCCGCGAACGCCCGGTAGGTGCGGATCGGCTGGCTTCCGGCAAGCA
>DASVTA010000272.1:0-7615 GCA_036387815.1 Allosphingosinicella sp. | reverse complement strand
CGCAACTTCTACGGCGGTTTCCGCGCCCGCTTCTAACCCAGCGGTTCGAGAAAAGACTGGGGGCCGGGACGTCGTTCCGGCCCCTTTCTTTTGCGCCCGCGCCGCCGAACAAGCCCCTGCCGCGGCGGCGCCCTTCGCTATAGAGAGCGTAGAATGCGCGCCCCTTCCCCTGTAAATCCCGCTGAAGCGGAGGCTGCGCTGGACCGCGCGATCTCTTGCTACCGGGCGCAGAGATATGGAGAGGCGCTTTCCGGGCTTCGGGCGCTGGTCTCGAAGGACCCGGCGATCGCCACCGCCTGGAGCGTGCTGGGCTATCTGCACAGGGACTTGGGGCAAGCCGAAGCCGCCGCCGCCGCCTTCGACCGGGCGCTGCAATTGCGCCCGGACGATCCGGCAGCCTTGAACGGGCGGGCGCGGATGGCGCTGGAACGCTCGGAGAGCGACGTACTCGACCGCTACGCCGCCGCCCTCCGGGCCTCTCCCGAGGATCCAAAGCTGTTGCTCGAGAGAAGCGAGGCGAAGCTCGCGCTGGGAGACGGCGGCGCGATCGAAGAGTTCGCAAGCCTCGCGGCCCAAATGCCGCAATGGTCGGAGGGGCAGATCGAGCTCGCCCGAATGCTTTGGGAAAGCCGGCGCGACCCGGGCTTCGCGGACCCTGTCGAGCGGCTGCTTCGAGAGGAGCCTGGCCGGCTCGACCTGCGCCGGCGGCTGATCGCGCTGCTTTCGGGTTCGGATCACCACCGGGAGGCCGCCAGGGCGGCCCGCGAGGCCCGAATCGCGGGCGGCGGAGGCGCCGAGTTCGCACTGCTCGAAGCCGTCAGCGCGGGCCGCGCCGGCGACGTCGCCGGGGCCGAGGCGCTCTTCCCGCTCGTCCCGCCGGATTTCCCCGGAAGGGCGCTCCACTGGAGCGTCCATCTCGTCCGCCAGGGGAAGCTGGAGCTTGCCCGAACGTCAATCGAGGCGGCGCTTGCGGAGGACCCGGCCGGCGTCGGACCCTGGGCGGTGGCGGAGCTCATCTACCGCAAGCTCGGCGACCGCCGCTCGGCCTGGCTTTCCGGCCAGCCGGGGCTGGTCAGGGCTTTGGACCTTCCGCTCGAGCCTTCGAGGCTCGAAGCGGTCACGGCCCTCCTCCTGGAGCTTCACTCGAACGGGGTGGAGATGGTCGAGCAAAGCGTGAGATCGGGCACGCAGACGCGCTGGCGGCTGTTCGACCGGCGCGAACCGGAGCTGGCCGAGCTTCGCGCGGCGATCGACACGGCGCTCGCCGACTACGTCTCCGGCCTTCCTCCGGCGGACGCGGGCCACCCCCTTCTGCGCCATCGAGACTCGCGGCTGGCGATCACGGGCAGCTGGTCGGTCCGGCTGACGGCCGGCGGTCATCATGTCAGCCACATGCATCCGCTTGGGCTGGTAAGCTCCGCCTGCTATTTTCGGGTTCCGCAATCGGCTTCCGCCTCGGGCGAGGGGCGGCTGGAGCTCGGACGCCCGCCGCCCGACCTGAGGCTCGACCTGGAGCCGCTCCACGTCCTGGAGCCGAGGCCCGGGCGGCTGATCCTCTTCCCAAGCTATCTGCACCACGGCACCCGCCCCTTCGCCGCGGGGGAGCGGCTCACCGTGGCGTTCGACGTCGCCCGCCATCCCGCTCCGGACGGCTGAGCGAACCGTGCCGCTTCGCGGCCTCGCCGCGGTTGGCCCGGCGCGTTCGCTCCGATATGGCGGAGCGATGGAGCCGCTCAGCAACCAGGAAGCCGAAAGACTGGTAAGGGAGGGCGTGGAGGCGCTCCGGCAGGGGCGCCCTTCGCAGGCGAGCACGCTGTTTCGCAGGGTGACGGACACCGGCCGGGCGAGCGGCCAGATCTGGATGCTGCTCGCGACCGCCCGCCGGGCGGATGGCGACCCGGCGGGGGAGGAAGCGGCGCTCGACCGGCTCCTCGCCCTGGAGCCGGGGATGGTCCGCGCCCATATCATGAAGGGCGATTGCCGCTTCCGGGCGGGCGACCAGGGCGCCGCCCTGGGCTTTTACGAGAGCGCTCAGATCCTCGCCGGCGGGCAGTCCTTGCCGGCCGACCTCCAGTCGGAACTCGCCCGGGTGCGGGCGGCGGCGGAGCAGGTCAAGGCGGAGGTCGAATCGCGGCGTGAGGCGGCGCTGGAGGCGCAGGGGCTTCCGGCAGGGGAGCGAAGCCCGAGATTCAAAGCGGCGCTCGACATCCTCGCGGGCCGCAAGCGGATCTATGTCCAGGAGCCGACCGGTTTCTACTTCCCCGAGCTGCCCCAGATCCAGTTCTTCAATCCGGCGGGCTTCGACTGGGTCCCCGAAGTCGAGGCCCGGACCGAGGTCATCCGTGCGGAGCTCGAAGCGCTGCTGGCATCGGTGGGGACGAAGGATTTCCGCCCCTACATCCAGTCCGATCCGAACCGGCCGCGCACGGACGGCAACCGGCTGCTCGACAGCGCCGACTGGAGCGCCCTCTTCCTGTGCGAGAACGGGAAGATGGGCGAAGAGGTGATCGAGCGCTGCCCGAAGACCTGGGAAGCCGTGCAGTCGGCCCCCCTGCCCCGGATCGCCAACTCGCCCACGGTGATGTTCTCGCTGCTTCGGCCGGGGGCGCGGATCGCCGCTCATACGGGCATGTTCAACACCCGGCTCGTCTGCCACCTGCCGCTGATCGTGCCCCCGGGCTGCCGCTTCCGGGTCGGCAACGAGGTTCGGGAATGGGAGGCAGGCAAGCTGCTCATCTTCGACGACACGATCGAGCATGAGGCCTGGAACGACGGCAGCGAGGACCGGGTGGTCCTGATCTTCGACATCTGGCGGCCCGAGCTCAGCGAGCGGGAGAGACGGGAGGTCGCGGCGCTCTTCAGCGGCCCTGCTCCGGGGTAGGGCGTTCGCTCCGTCAACGGATCACTCCGTCATTGCGAGCGCAGCGAAGCAATCCAGTGCGGCCTCCGAGGCCCGCCGGATTGCTTCGTCGCTTCCGCGTAGCGGAAGTTTATCCTGAGCGCCGCCGCAGGCGGCGTCGAAGGGCTCCTCGCAATGACGGCGAAGATCAGGAGAAGGTGAAATCGACCGGCGCCGGCTTCATCTGCTGGTCGAAGGCGTGGTCGCGATAAGGGCCTTCGCGGTCGACCCAGTGAAGGAAGAGATGGGCCGACCAGCGGTTCGGATTGGGCGCGGTGCGGCCGTGGCGGTGGTGGACGCCCTGGTAGAGAACCGCGTCGCCCACCGCCATCGCGATCGAGGAGCAGGGGCCCGCGCCGAAATCCGCCTCGACCCGCGCCGAGGGTTCGCTCCGCTCCGTCTCGACGTCGAGGGCCCAGGGCTTGCCGTCGCTGTAGCCCAGTGTCAGCGACAGGCTGTGCTCGCAGGAATAGCGATCGGAATGGACCTTGCAGACGTCGCCCTGGCGGTAGATCCTCAGATAATCGTAGGTCGGGAGGAGCTCTCGGCCGACGACCTGCTCCATGATCGGCGTGAGGCCCCAGAGGAAGTAGAGCATCGGCGTGTAGAGGTGGCCGTAGGCCTCGAAGGCCGGCCGGTTCAGGAGATTGACGTGGCCGGGGGCGCGGCTGAGCGGGATCGGCGCCGGACCGACGTCGAACTTCAGGCGCTGGAGGAAGGCCAAAGCGATCTCGACCGGCACCAGCCCCTGGAGATGGGCGTAGCCTTCTTCCGCATAATTGCCGACGACCTTCATTCGGCCAGCGCTAATGCGCGGCCGCTCGAACCGCAAGGATGGGACGGGGGCCGGGCGCCCGCGCTTTTTTTATCGGTCGGGGCGGCCTAGGAAGCGGCATGACCGCGGGCGCAACGATGGGCAAGGTGGAGAGGCTGCTTGGCGAGCGGCGCTTCGCCGAGGCCGCGCCGCTTCTGATCCGGGCCGCGGACGCTGGCGAGCCGGCGGCCGAGGCGACGCTGGCGCAGTGGCGGATCGCGGGCGGTATCGTCCGCCGCGACCTCGCCCAGGCCCGGCGCCTGCTCGCTTCGGCCGGCTCCAAAGGGGATTCCGGTTCGGCCCTGCTCCACGCTTATTTCCTTGCCGCCGGAGTGGGCGGCGCCGAGGACTGGCCCGGCGCCGTGGCGGCGCTCACCGCGCTCGCGCCCCGCGACGCCGGGGCCGCCGCGCAGCTTCGGCTGCTGGCTCTCATGGATCTCGGCCCGGACGGCTTTCCCAAGCGGCCGCCGCCCGTGCGCCCGCTCAGCACCGAGCCGCGCGCCGCTGCCTGCGAGGGCTTCATGACCGAGGCGGAATGCGCCTGGCTGCGCGAAGCCGGCGAGCCGGCGCTCCAGCCTTCCGCCGTCGTCGACCCGAAGACCGGAAAGATGGTTCCGCACCCCGTGCGATCGTCCGACGCCGCCACGTTCGGAGTCCATAGCGAGGATCTCGTGATCAACGCCCTCAACCGTAGGATCGCGGCGGTGAGCGGGACCAGGCTCGAACAGGGCGAGCCTCTGCAGCTTCTGCGCTATCGGGCCGGAGGCGAATACAAGCCGCACATGGACGCGCTTCCGGCCGAGCCCAACCAGCGGATCCTGACCGCGCTCGTCTACCTGTCGGACGAACATGAGGGCGGCGAGACGAGCTTCCCGAGCGCCGGCCTCTCCTATCGCGGAAGAACAGGGGATGCCCTCATCTTCCGCAACGTCCGCTCCGACGGAAGCGCCGACCCCCTCACCCTCCACGCCGGACGGCCGGTGACGAAGGGGACCAAATATCTCGCCTCGCGATGGATCCGGGCGGCCCGCTTCACCTACCCGGCGCCGAAGCCGCTGGTGGATGTGTAGTTCCCCTCCCGTGAAAGGGAGGGGTCAGGGGTGGGTAGACGAGCGTAGCGAGGCTTCTTGCTGACTCGGCGTTTCGGCCGCCTTCGGCGGACTCACCCCCGGCCCCTCCCTTCCAGGGAGGGGAGGATGCCCCATTTGCGCCGCCGCCGCTTCCGCTGCCGATTCGTGGCCGATCGTCCGCGAATTCCAATTCTCGCCGTCATAGTTGAAGCGGACGTGGCTGCCGCGGCGGAAGCCGGTGCCGTCCCAGGCGATCACCTGCAGCTCCACGTCGTTGTTGCGGTGGGCGTGGATCCAGTTGAAGCTCTGGAGCTCGTTGTTGCGGAGCCGCTTGGAGGTCGCGGTGCCGGCCTGGATGACCAGCGCTCCGCCCGCTTTCTCCACCATCTTTCGCGCGGCCTCCGCATAGGTGCGGTGGAAATGGCCGGCGAGCGCGATATTGACGCCGGCGCGGCACACCGCCGTCACCGCATCCTCGTGGCGGCCGACCGCCTCGGTCAGCTCAGTCCCCTCCCCGATCGGCATCGAGAACAAGGGATGGTGGGTGACGAGGATCTTGGTCTTCTCGGGCGCGACGGCGGCGAAGCGCTCCTCGATGATCTTCATCTGCTCCCGGTTGATGCGGCCGTCCTTGATGGTCAGCGAGCGGGCGGTGTTGATCCCGAGCACCGCCACCTCGTCATTCTCGAACCAGGGACACAGATCGTTGGAGATGTACTTCTTGTAGCGGTGGAGCGGCGCGGCGAAGCGGGTGGCGACGTCGTAGAGCGGGATGTCGTGATTGCCGGGAACGGCGAGCACCGGCCAGCCCGCCGAGCGCAGCTTGTTGAGCCAGGTGGAGGCTTGGCGGAACTGCACGACCCGGGCGCGCTGGGTGAAATCGCCGCTGACGATGATGAGATCGGGCTGCTGCTCCTGAAGCCAGGCGTTGGCGCCGTCGACGACCTTGTCGTCCTGGCAGCCGAAATGGACGTCGGAGAGGTGGGCGATCCTGGCCATGGAGGGTGAACAGCTCACCCCGCCTTTAAGTTTCGAGGCGACGTCGCCCTCCCGTCATTCCGGCGAAGGCCGGAATCCATGAACACCGTCCGTGCTTAATTCTCGCCGGTCCATGTTCATGGATCCCGGCCTTCGCCGGGATGACGATTATCTCCAAACCCTCTCGTGCCTTCGGCCCAAGGTTGGGAGTAATTGGTGCCAGGCACCAATTTTTAAGTCGTTGATTTTCAGCGCCACGTCCTCGAGTGCCGTCGCCCGAGGCTCGTCAGGAGCTCATACTGAGACAGGCCCGATTGCGCCGATGCCGCCGGCAAAGCGTAATCGAGGTCGACCCAGTCCCCTTCCGCCAGCTCCGGCGCCTCATCGACGAGGATCGCGGTGAGGTCCATCGAGACCCGGCCCACGACCGGAGCGAAGCCGCCGGGCAGGAGCGCGCGGCCGGTGCCGGAAAAGCCGCGAAGATAGCCGTCGGCATAGCCGATGTTGAGGATCGCGAGCTCGGCCGGGGCCTGTGCCGTCCAGGTCGAATTGTAGCCGACGCCGCCGCCCGCCTCGACCCGGCGGCGCTGGATGACCTGCGCCTCGACCCGGACGACCGGCCGGATATGGCCGGCCGCCTCGGCCCGCGGGATCCCCCCGTAGAGAGCCAGGCCCGGGCGGGTGAGGTCGAAGGCAAAATCGGCGCCGAGGCAGATCCCGGCGCTGTTGGCGAGGCTGCGCCGCTTCGCGGGCACCCGCGCGGCGATCCCGGCGAAGGCCGCTCGCTGGCGCGCGTTCAGGGCGCAATCCTCGTCGGCGCTGGCGAGGTGGCTCATCAAAGTGTCGATCTCGAGCCCGTCGAGGAGCCCCTCCCCGACCTGGGCCGGAGTGAGGCCGAGGCGGTTGATCCCGGTGTCGACCATGACGTCGCAGGGGCGCCCCCGCCCCGCTTGCTTCCAGCGTTCGACCTGGAGCGGGGTGTTGAGCACCGGCCGGGCCGCGGAGCCGGCGGCGGCGGCCAGATCCTCGGCGGCAAAACCGTGCAGGACCGAAACCGAGCCGGATCCGAGCCACGGGAGCAGGGCTTCGGCTTCCGGCCAGGTGGCGACGAAGAAATCGCGGCAGCCTGCATCGGCGAGCCGGAGGACGACGTCGCGGGCGCCCAGGCCGTAGCCGTCCGCCTTGACCGCGGCTCCGCAGGCGGCCGAGCCGCCCTGGGCTGCAAGCCAGCGCCAGTTGGCGACCAGAGCCTCGCTGTCCAGCGTCAGTCGGAGCGGCGAATGCGGGAAAGTCACTTAAGCCTGGTCCGACGCCTTGCCGTGAGTCTCCGGCAGCCAGAAGAAAGTGACGACCAGCGCCATCGCGACGACACCCCAGGTGTACCAAAGCCCCGCATAGGGATCGCCCGTCTCCGCCACGACATAGGCGCTGATCAGCGGAAGGAAGCCGCCGAAATAACCCGTGCCGAAGTGATAGGGGATCGACATCGAGCTGTAGCGGATGTTGGGCGGGAACATCTCCACGAGCAGGGCCGCGACCGATCCGTAGGTAAGTCCCGACACGAACATCAGCCCCAGAATGCCGGCAAGCATGAGCGCGATGCTCGCCGCGTCCGGCACGAACGTGGCGCCGGGCGGTGCGCCCGTGCCGTTGCCGGCCGCATGGCCGATCAGCCAGAACAAAGGGAAGAGCAGTATGAGCGTCAGCGCGTAGCCGATCACGATCGGCTTCTTGCGTCCGATCCGGTCGGAAAGGGCGCCGGTGGCGATGTAGAAGACGAGGCCCATGCAGGCCCCGGCGGCGGCGATCAGCTGCGCGGTCGTCTGATCCACCCGCATCGGACCTTGAAGGAAG
>DASVTA010000271.1:0-2362 GCA_036387815.1 Allosphingosinicella sp. | reverse complement strand
CGAGGCGATCGGAGATCCGCCCACGCGCCTGGCCGAAGCCAGGAAGGCGCGGGGCGTGGCGCCGGAGCGCTTCGTGACGACCGAAGTGGGGCGCACGTTCGGCGTGCCTTAGTTCCTCCCCCAGCTTGCTGGGGGAGGGGGACCAGGCGAAGCCTGGTGGAGGGGCAATGCCGAGTCCGGATTTCCCCTCCACCACGACGCTTCGCGTCGCGGTCCCCCTCCCCGAGCCAGCTCGGGGAGGAATTGCCTCGCCCCCCACCCGCTCATCCCTTCTTGGTGGCGGCGGTGCACTCGCCGACGCGGCGGCCCGTCATCCGCATCTCCATCGTCATCTTCTTGCCCATCATGTCGGTGTCGGACTTCATCGTCATGTCCATGCTCTGGGGCGTATAGCGGCCGTCCATCGTCATCTCGGTCTTGCCGGCGCCGCCCTCGCCCTGGCAGACGGTCTTGCCCTGGATGCGGCCGTTGACCCAGGCGAAGCCTTCCGACTTGCAATTGCCGGGATTGTCCTTGGTGAAAAGGTCGCCCTTGGGCCCTTTCGCCTCCTCTGGGGTCATGCAGGTCCGGCTGGCCTTGCCGGTTTCCTTCCTCATGGCCTCCGCGACTCCCTCCGGCAGGCCCTCCACCTTCACGTTGACGACCTCCATCTTCATTTCCCATTCGCCGGGCTGGAGGTTGACCGCCGCGCCGGAGGCGCCGCCGCTTCCCTTCGCAGGGGTCGCCGCCTCGCCGCCGCCGCCGCCGCCCCCGACCGCAGCGGCCGCCCCGTTGCCGGCGCTCTCATTGCCTCCCCCCGCTTCGGAGCTTCCGCACGAGGCCAGCGCCAGGGCCGCGGCGCCCAGGATCAATTGCGTCTTCATGTCTCTTACCCCCTTCTGGTGTCAGTTGCCGGCGGAGCTGCCGCCGGGCGCGAGCAGGTCGAGCACCGCCACCGTCATCGCCTCCGCGCCCAGCCGCACCGACGGCTCCGGATCGATCTTGAACAGCGGCGAATGGTGGGACGGCACCGGCGGACCGCCCGCCCTCGCTGAATCGAACGCGGCCTGCGGCGTTCCGCCGACCTGGAAATAGAAGCCGGGCACGCCGTGCTCGGGCTGGACGAAATAGGTGAAGTCCTCGGCGCCCATGCTCTCCTGCGAGAAGGGAACGACCGTCCCCGCCGGAAGCGCCCGAGTCCAGGCGGCGCGCACCCGCTGCGCCAGCGCCGGGGTGTTGCTGGTCGTCGGAGTGCCTTCCGAAACCTTCACTTCGGGCAGCCGGTTCTCGGCGACTCCGTTCGCCCGGGCGATCCCCTTCGCCATCCGGTCGATCGCCGTCAGCAGCTGCTTCCTCGTCGCTTCGTCGTTGGCGCGGACCGTGATCTGCAGGTCGGCCCGGTCGGAGATGATGTTGTGCTTGGTCCCGGCATGGAAGGAGCCGACCGTGATCACCGCCGGCGACAGCGGGCCCACCTCGCGGCTGACGATCGATTGCAGCGCGGTGACGATCTGCGAGCCGATATAGACCGGGTCCTTGCCGGTGTGCGGCGCTGCGCCGTGGGCGCCGACCCCGTGGATGGTGACGTCGACGCTGTCGGCGGAGCTGTACATGAGCGCGTCCGCTCCGCTCACCGTGCCGGTGCGCATACCCGAATTGACGTGGAAGCCGAGGGCGTAATCGGGCTTCGGAAAGCGCGTGTACAGGCCGTCCGCCAGCATCGCCTTGGCGCCTCCCACCCGTTCCTCGGCCGGCTGAGCGATGAAGACGACGGTTCCGCGCCACCGGTGCTTCGACGCCGCCAGCTGGCGTGCGGTTCCGACCAAAGCGGTGATGTGGACGTCGTGCCCGCAGGCATGCATCACCGGCATCTCCATTCCGTCGACGCCGATCTGACGTGCCCTGGAGGAATAGGGAAGGCCGCTCTTCTCCTCCACCGGAAGGCCGTCCATGTCGGCCCGGACGAGCACCGTCGGCCCGTCGCCGTTGCGCATCACCGCCACCACTCCGGTCCCGCCGACGCCTTCGGTGACCGCCGCCCCCTCGGCGCGAAGCGCCTTGGCGAGGATCTTCGCGGTGCGGTTCTCCTTGAAGCTGAGCTCCGGGTTGCGGTGGAAATCGACGAACATCGCACCGAGGCGCTTGTCGTAATCCGCCTTGATCGAGTCGGTGAATTCGGCCGCGGCGGCGGGCGCCGAGGCGAGGGCGCAGGCGAGGAGCAAAAACTTGAGACGCATTCGAAGATCTCCGGATTTCGCGCCACCCTAACGGCTACCCACCCCGATCCGCCACGCCAATTTTCTCCTCTCCCGTTCTTTACGGGAGAGGAGGGGCCCAAGCCGAAGGCTTGGGAGGTGAGGGTCTTGCTGACTCTGCGGTACAG
>DASVTA010000270.1:0-2293 GCA_036387815.1 Allosphingosinicella sp. | reverse complement strand
CATCATCGCCTCGAACGCGCGGCGCGCCGCGGCCCGGTCTTCGGAGCCGAGCATCGTCAGCATCTCCTCGGGGCATATTTGCCAGCGGAAGCCGAACCGGTCCTTGAGCCAGCCGCATTGGACGGGCTCGCCGCCGCCCTCGAGCAGGGCGTCCCACAGCCGGTCCACCTCCGCCTGATCCTCGCAGTGGATCATGAAGGAGACGGCCTCGGTGAACGGGAATTCCGGGCCGCCGTTCAGGGCCTGATACCGCCGCCCGGCGAGCGTGAAATCGACGGTGATGACGTCGCCCTCCTTGCCGCTGGGATAGTCGGCCGGGGAGCGGGTGACCCGGTCGATCCGGCTGTCCGGAAGGAGCGAGACGTATAAGTTGGCGGCTTCTTCCCCGTTGCCGTCGAACCAGAGGACGGGTGTGATCTTGTCGGTCATGGGATGCTCCACTGCTGTCCGTCGTTCCGAGGAGCCCTTCGACGCCGTCTGCGGCGGCGCTCAGGATAAACTCCCGCTTCGCGGCAGCGGCGCGGCAAACCAGCGGGCGTCGGAGCCCGTGCTGGATTGCTTCGCTTCGCTCGCAATGACGATGGTTGGGCGGTTCAGGCGACTTCGCGCTCGGCGGCGTGGAGGCCGAGCCCGGCCTTCGAATCCACCAGCATCTCGAAGCCGCCCCAGAACATGCGCTTCGGATCGAAGGGCATGGTCTCGGCGTCGGGCCTCATGCGCGGGTCCTCCATGACCTTGCTCCACCCCTTGTTCCGGGTGTCCTTGTCGGGCCACTCGATGAAGGAGAAGACGACCTGTTCGCCCTGCTCCTGCTTCACGGCCCGGCGGTAGTCGGTGACCTTGCCGTCCGGCACGTCGTCTCCGAAGGCCTCGACGACGCGGACCGCGCCATATTCGAGGAACACGGCGGAGGCGTTCGTCGCCATTTCGCGATAGGCTTCGCCCTTGCCGTCGCCCACGGGGAGGATGAACCCGTCGACATAGGCGCCGGAGCCGGATCCCACGTCCACGAACGGAGCGAAGCCGCCGTAGACCATCCGCGAACCGTCGAACGGCATCGATTTGCCCATCTCCTCCATCCTGGGGTCGCTCATCATCTTCGCGGTGGCGGCGTCGCGCGCCGCCTTGTCCGGATATTCGAACCAGGAGAAGACGACCTTCTCGCCCTCCTTCGCCTGGACGGCCCGGCGGAAGTCGGTGACCTGTCCCTCGGCGACCTCGTCCTCCCAGGCCTCGACCAGGCGGGTGGCTCCGAACTCCGCGAAGAGCGGCCAGGCGCCGGCGGCGTGGCTTCGATAGGTGTCGCGATTCTGCGCCGGCACCGCGACGATGAAGCCTTCGACATAGGACATGACGTCTCTCCTCTTGGATGATTTCTGTTCAGGCGGCGACGGTGGCGTGCGCCTCCGCCTCGGCAAGCTCTGCGAGCTGCGCCGCGACCATCGACCAGCCTTGCTCGAAGCCCATCGCCTCGTGCGCCTTCAAGGCCGCCCCGGTCCAATGCCGCACCAAAGCGGTGTAGCGAGTGCCGGAGCCTTCAGGCTCGAAGGTGATGATGGTGACATTCGGGAAGTCGCAGTCGCTGTCCATCTGCGTTCGCGGTCGCCAGCCGGCGGCGAAGGCGTTGGTGGCGACGAATCGCTCGCCCGGCACCGCCTCGAGGATCACGCCCTCGCCCGGATGGCGCTCGCCCTCCGGCCCCTCCATCTCGAAGTCGAACCGGCCCCCGGGCCGAGCCTCGAGCGCGATGATCCGGGTCTTCCAGGGCTTGGGCGCCCACCATTCCTCGGTGCGTTCCGTATAGACTCGGTAGACCGTCTCGGGCGGCGCGTCGATGAAGCGGGTGATCGACAGTTCGTGGTTTTCCTTGCTCATTCTCTCTCTCCCAATTTGAAAATTCAGCGGGGGCCGACGACCATGAAGGCGGCGCCTTGAGGATCGCTGGCCATGATTACCCAATCTCCGCCGGGCACCTCGACGGGGCCGTGCTGGACGGTTCCGCCCGCGGCGGGGATTCGCTCCGCCGCCTCGTCGATCGAGCGGACTCCGAAGGCGAAGTTCCAGCCGGGGGCCCGCCCGGGCGGGCTGGTCATGATCGCTCCGATCATGCCGCCGTCATGGTGGATGAACTGGTAGCCGCCCATTTCGCCCATCGGCATGACATCGCCTTTCTCCCAGCCGAAGCGGCCGGTGTAGAAGGCGAGGGCGCCGTCCGGATCGGGGGTGGAAAGCTCGTTCCAGTGGCACCGGCCCGGGTCCATCGGTGCGAAGGAGGTGCTCGCCTCCTCGCTCG
>DASVTA010000269.1:0-2710 GCA_036387815.1 Allosphingosinicella sp. | reverse complement strand
CTTCCTTCCCCTGTCCTTCCTCGCCCAGCAGACGGCGGAGGGAAGCGCCGACGCCTTCCTTGCGATCTTCGCCCTGGTGTGGAGCGGCATCTTTCTGTTCTTCCCGCTGTTCAACCGGGACCGGCTGCGGATCGGCGATCTCGTCGCGGGCACCTGGGTGGTCCGCGAGGTCCGCTCCACGCTCGGAGCCGATCTCGGGCAGGGCTTCGAGCGCCCCCGCCGGACGTTCAGCGAAGCCGCGCTCGACCTTTACGGGGTCTATGAGCTTCAGACGCTCGAGGACGTGCTCCGCAGCGGCCGCGCGGAATCGATCGCCACCGTCGCCCAGGCCATACGCGACAAGGCGGGGATCGACGAATGGGGCGACGATTACGGGTTCCTGTCCGATTATTACGCCGCTTTGTGCGCCCGGCTGGAGCGGGGGCTGCTGGTCGGACGGCGCCGGGAAAACAAGTTCGAGCCGGCACTGACCAGCCAGCGCTGACGGCGATGACGGTTAGCGCGCGGATCGCCTCTCCAGCCGAAAAAGGAGTTGGCGCACGGTCGCACCGGTGATCGGATCGCGCCAGTCCGGGGCAAGCTCGGCGAGCGGCTCGAGCACGAAGCGGCGGCGGCGGAACTCGGGGTGCGGGACGACGAGGGCCTCGCCACCCCAGGCGCCCTGCGACCACAGGATGATATCGAGGTCGAGCACCCGCGGACCCCAGCGGCGCCCGCCGCGGCGGCCGAAGTCCTTCTCGACCTGTTTGAGCCGGGCGAGCAGGGAAGGGGGGTCGAGGTGGCTGTCGAGCAGCGCGACGGCATTGGCGAAACCGCGCCCTGCGGGGCCGAGAGCCGGGGTGAGCCGGATGAGAGAAAGCCGCCGTGCGCCGAGGGCCGCGGCGGCCGCCCTCACCGTATGCGCCGGAGAGCCGTGGCGTCCGCGGCGGTTGGAGCCGAGGGCGATCGCGTAGCTTGTCAGCGCCATCTTCAGCGCCCTAGACGCTCGCGATGATCTCTTCCATCTCTCCCGTCCCGGGGCTCGAAGCGCCTCGCGATTGTCCGCTCTGCCCGCGCCTCGTCGGCTTTCGGGAGGCGCTGCGCGCGGAGCATCCCGACTGGTGGAACGCGCCTGTGCCGCATTTCGGCGATCCAGAGGCCTGGCTCGCCATTTGCGGCCTCGCGCCCGGCAAGCAGGGCGCCAATCGCACCGGGCGGCCCTTCACCGGCGACTTCGCCGGGTTCCTCCTCTACGAGACCCTGCTCAAATTCGGCCTTGCCGAGGGCCGCTACGAGGAGCGGCCGGGCGACGGGCTTCGGCTGAGCGGAGTCGCGATCGTCAATTCGGTCAAGTGCGTCCCGCCCCAGAACAAGCCGACTCCGGACGAGATAGCCACCTGCACCCGAACCTATTTCCAGCCGACGCTCGAGGCGCTGCCGAAGGTTCGGGTGATGGTCGCCTTGGGCCAGATCGCGCACAATGCGGCAGTGCGGGCGGTGGGCGGGCGGCTCTCCGCCTATCGGTTCGGCCATCTCGCCGAGCACCGCCTGCCCGACGGCCGGCTGCTTATCGATAGCTATCATTGCTCGCGCTACAACCAGAACACCAACCGGCTGACGCGGGCGATGTTCGAGGCGGTGTTCGAGGCGGCCCTTCGATACGGGCCTTCGCCGGGGCTCAGTCCCTACTCAGGATGAGCGGCTGGGGTAATTCTCTACCGCTCATCCTGAGTAGCCGGTGAGCTTGTCGAACCGGCGTATCGAAGGACCGAAGCTCAGACATCCTCCGCCAGCCTTCGGTAGAGTTCCGGCCGGCGGTCGCGGAAGAAGCCGAAGGCGGCGCGGTGCTTCCTCGCTTGCTCGAGGTCGACGACGGCGGTGAGGACTCCGGTCTCCTTGTCGCCGAACTCTGCCAGCATGTCGCCGCGCTCGTCGCAGATGAAGCTGTGGCCGTAGAAGCGCTGGCCATGCTCGGTTCCGATCCGGTTCGAAGCGACGACGGGAACGACGTTGGAGACGGCATGGCCGATCATCGCCCGCCGCCACATCCGGCTGGTGTCGAGATCGGGATCGTGCGGCTCGGCGCCGATCGCGGTCGGGAAGAGCAGGATCTCGGCGCCGCCCAGCATCAGCGCCCGCGCGGTCTCCGGATACCATTGGTCCCAGCACACCGCCGGCCCGACCGTTCCGAACGGGGTACGGTAGGTCTTGAAGCCGGTGTTGCCGGGGCGGAAGTAGAATTTCTCCGAATAGCCGGGGCCGTCCGGGATGTGGCTCTTGCGGTAGACGCCCATCACTTCGCCCCGGTCGTCGATCATCGCGAGGCTGTTGTAATGATGGTGACCTTCCGCCTCGAAGAAGCTGGTCGGGATGAAGACTTGGAGCTCGGCGGCGAGCGCGCGCATCGCCGTCACCGCCGGATGGCGGTCGACGGGGAGGGCGCGGGCGAAATGGCCCTCGTCCTGGGTGCGGCAGAAATAATGGCCCTCGAACAGTTCCGGCGGGAGGATCAGCTTCGCGCCCCGGCCGGCCGCCTCGCGCACGAGCTCGGAGACGGCGGCGATATTCTCCTCGGCTGAGTCGGTGAAGGCGAGCTGCAGGGCGGCGACGGTGAGGCTGGTCATGAAGTTCCGATAGCAGGATGCAGGCGTCATGCCAGCGGAGGCTGGCACCCCGGCGGGCGAAGGCCCCGGCACATCTCACTCGCTGGGCCCCCAGCCTTCGCTGGCGG
>DASVTA010000268.1:0-4436 GCA_036387815.1 Allosphingosinicella sp. | reverse complement strand
CGCCCGGCAGTTCGAAGCGCAGTCCGCCCGAAACCGGGTTGGCATCGGCCAGCCGTAGGCGCAGGCGCAAGCCCAGCGAATAGGTCTCGCCGCTATCCTCCCCCGTCAGCGTCCGCGCCGCCTCGTCGAAGCGGAAATACTCGCCCCCCAGATCGCGCACCGGCATCAGGCCGTCGCCACCGATGCCCTCGACGGTGGCGAAGAAGCCAAAGTTGGTCACGCCGGTGATGCGCGCCTCGACCTCTTCCCCCACCCGTTCGGCCAGGAACGCGGCGACATAGCGGTCGACCGTGTCGCGCTCCGCCTCCATCGCGCGGCGTTCCAGCGCGCTGATGCTCTCGCCCAGCCGCTCGAAGTCCTCGCTGCCGCCCAACCCGCCGGGGCCGAGCGCATAGGCGCTGACCAGCCCGCGATGGACTAGGAGGTCGGCATAGCGGCGGAGCGGCGAGGTATAGTGGCCATAACTGCCGAGCGCGAGCCCGAAATGGCCGTGATTGGCGGGCGCATAATATGCCTGCGTCTGCGTACGCAGCACCTGCTCCATGACCTGTGGCCGGTGGTCGGCGTCGCCGACGCGGTCGAGCAGGTGGTTGAACGTCGCCGGCCGGATCACCTGGCCCAGCGCGAAGGGTACGCCGAAGGTCTCCAGATAGTCCTTCAGCGCCACCAGCTTCTCGCGCGCCGGCGGCTCGTGGACGCGGTACATGACGGGTGCCTTCTTCGCCTCCAGCGCCTTGGCCGCGGCGACGTTGGCGGCGATCATGTAATCCTCGATCAGCCGCATCGAATCGAGCCGCTCGCGCGGCGCCACGGAGAGGATGCGTCCCTTCTCGTCGAGAACGACGCGGCGCTCGGGCAGGTCGAGCTCCAGCGGCGCCCGCGCGGCGCGCGCCTTCGCCAGCGCCGCCCAGCACCCCCATAGCGCTTGCAGCGCGTCGAGCATCGGCCCCGCACCGGCATCGAGGGTGGCTTGCGCGTCCTCGTAGGCGATGTTCGCCGCGATGCGCACGACGGCGCGGCTGAAGCGCCAGCTCTTGAGCGCTCCGGCCGCGCCGATCTGGAGATGGCAGGCGAGCGCCGCGCGGTCCTCGCCCTGCTTCAGCGAACACACCTCCGCCGACAGGATCCGCCCCTTCTCGTCGAGCTCCACCCGCCGCTCGGGAAGGTCGAGGTCGAGCGGAGCGCGCTTCTGCCGGGCAGCGTAGAGCGCCCGCCAGCAGGCCCAGAGCGGCTTCAGCGTCGATTCGACGAGGGCGGGATCGACCGGCGGCGGCTCGGCCTCGATTTCGGGCATCGAGCAGGGGGAGGAGAAGACGTCGGCGGACTCCGCTTCCTCCCCGAGCTTGTCTCGGGGAGGGGGACCATCCGAAGGATGGTGGAGGGGCGCTTCTGACTTCGGATCACCCCTCCACCGCGCTTCGCGCGGTCCCCCTCCCCGAACGAGCTCGGGGAGGAATTGCTCGGACATGTCGATCGCCGCCTGGGCGTCCTCGTAGGCGATGTTGGCGGCGATGCGGACCCGGGCCCGGGTGAAGCGCCAGCTCTTGAGCTGCCCCTCCTTCGAGACCTGCAGGTGGCAGACGAGGGCGGCGCGGTCCTCGCCTTCCTTGAGCGAGCAGATCTCCGCGCTCAGGGTCTCGGGGAGCATCGGCACGACCCGGTCCGGGAAATAGACGCTGTTGCCGCGCTTCCTCGCTTCCTTGTCGAGCGCCGAGCCGGAGCGGACGTAGAAGCTGACGTCGGCGATCGCGACGATGGCGCGCCAGCCGCCAGGATTTGCGGGATCCTCGTCGCTCGCGGCCCAGACGGCGTCGTCATGGTCGCGGGCGTCGGCCGGGTCGATGGCGACGATGGGGATGTGGGTGAGATCCTCGCGCTCCCCGAGCGGCTGCTCCGCCACGCGCTCCGCCTCCACGACGACCTGGTCGGGGAATTCGTGGGGGATGCCGTGCTTGTGGATGGCGATCAGGCTGAAGCTTCGAGGCGCGAAGGGATCGCCGAGCACTTCCGAGACCCGCGCGGTCAGCCGCGGCGGGCGGCCCGCCTTCTCGGCCAGGACGAGGTCGCCCGCCTGGGCCTTGCCGATGTCGGAGATGGGAAGCTCGCGCCGTTCCTTCTTCTCCACGGGGCGCAGCCAGAAGCCCTGCCCCTCCTGATGGACCACTCCGAGGACGAGCTCGCTGCCCTTCATCAGCTTCTTCATCGGATGGGCGGCCCAGCCGTTGCCGCGCTGCTCGGTGCGGGCGAGGAGGCGGTCGCCGACCCCGAGGGCGGAGCCCCTGCCCTTGCGCTCCAGCACCCGGATCCGCGGCTCCGGCAGGTCCGCCTCCCACCTCTCCGGCACCGCCCAGGCCTGGCCGCTCTCGTCGACGTCGGCGATCCGGAGCACCGTCACCTTGGGCACGCCGCCGGCCTGATGGAAGGCGCGGCCGGGCGAGGAGTCGATCAGCCCTTCGTCCGCCATGTCCTGGAGCAGGGTCTTGAGAGCGATCTTGTCGTGGCCGGAGAGGCCGAAGGCGCGGGCGATCTCGCGCTTTCCCGCGGGAGCGTCGCTCGAGGCGATGAAATCGAGGATCTGCTCGCGGCTCGGGAGGCCGGTTCGGGTGGGTATACGAGCCATTCTGCTCCGATCGCTCATCCTGAGTAGCCATTGAGCCTGGCGAAATGCCGTATCGAAGAACCGTCCTTCGATACGAGGCTTCGGCTTCGCTCAGCCTCTACTCAGGATGAGCGGTGATGTTCCGCGCCTAGGGCGTCGCCGGCGGCGGCGGCGCGTAGGGGCGGAATGCCCCGCCGGGCACCGCGGATGCGACGGGGCTCTCGAAGCCGTCCCTCGAGACCGACGAGACCCCGAAGACGTAATCGTCGACCCGGACGCCCTTGAGCACCTGGACGCAGGTGGCGACCAGAGCGTCGCGCGAACCGGGAGCGGCCGGCCGGGCCGGGCATTTGTCCAGGTCCGCATAGCCCACCCTCAGGCTGTGCTGCCAGTCGGCGGCATCGGTTCGCCGCCAGCGCACGACATAGGCGCCGGCGCCCCTGACCGGGTGCCAGGCCAGGGTCGTATCGGGGGAGACGGCGCCTTCCACCCGCGGCTCGGGCGGCTGGGGAGCGCTCGCCAGCGCCGCCAGGGCCGCCACGTTCAGCTTCACGACCTTGGTCAGATAGGCGAAGTCCATCTTGTCGATCGTATCGCCATAGTGGATCCCGTTCTCGACCCGAAGATCCTGGTGCTGCCAATTGTAATTCTCGATCGCGACGGTGATCCTGACCGCCGGGAAGCCGGCATTGAGCATCTCCGTATGGTCGCCGCCGCGGCCGAAGCGGTCGTTGCGCCAGATCTGGCGCACGTCGAGCCCGAGGCCGAGACCGTCGGCAAGCCCGTCGAGCCAGCGGGAGATGTTGCGCGACGGAGCGTCGTTCTCGCCGCCGAGGCTCCGGATGCGGGCGGCGAGGTCCTCATGGCCCTGCCAGCGGATCCCTTCGGAGAAGACCCTGACATGGGCGTCGTCGCACTTGCCGTCCGAGCCGCAGCTGTTGCCGATGATGTCGTTGTTGAGATTGGCGATCACCTCCCAGCCCTGGGCCTTGGCGTAATCGGCCATGATCTTGCCGCCGAGCAGGCCCTGCTCCTCCCCGGAGAGGGCGGCGTAGACGATCGTGTAGGGGAATTTGCGCTTCGACAGGACTCGCGCCGCCTCGATGACCGCGGCGGTTCCGGAGCCGTCGTCATTGGCGCCCGGCGACTCCGCGGTCGCGTTCATGACGTCGGTGACCCGGCTGTCGATATGGCCGGAGATGATCACCACCCGGTTCGGATCGGCGGTTCCGCGCTGGATGGCGAAAACGTTGGTGACCTTGGTGGGATTGGGCACTCGGCGGCCAGTGACGACGTCGGAAGGCGTCACCACCGTGAGACAGCCGCCGCAGGCGCGCGAGTAGCGGCCGAATTCCGCTTCGGTCCACCTCAGCGAAGCGCCGATGCCGCGCTTAGGGTCGGTCTGCGAGGAGAGGGTGTGGCGGGTGCCGAAGCTCACCAGCTTCTCGACGATCGCGTGCAGCCGCTCCTGGCTGACGCCGTCGGCGATCTCCAATGGCGTTGCAGAGGCAGCGGGAGTGGCGGGAGTGGCGGGAGTGGCGGGAGCGGCTAGGACCGCGAGCAAGCCCGCCGCCGGGACGAGGAAGGGGATCTTGACCATCCGGTGCCTCTGCTCCCGCTCCACCGTAATGGCAAGCCGCTCGCACCCGCCGCGCAAAGCCTCGCACCTCGCACCTCGCACCTCGCGCCCCGCCTCGCGCCTCGCGCCTCGCGCTTCGCGCCTCCCGCCCCGCGCCTCGCGCCTCGCACCTCCCGCCCCGCGCCTTGCGCCTCCCGCCCCGCGCCTCGCCTCGCGCCTTGCGCCTCGCGCCCCGCGCCTCCCCCCTCGCACCACGCG
>DASVTA010000267.1:0-4474 GCA_036387815.1 Allosphingosinicella sp. | reverse complement strand
CCGAGGCAAGCTCGGGGAGGAATATCACGGCGCTAGAGCGTCGTATCGGCGAGGTTGGATTTGTACTTCGTGTTGGTCTGGCGGTCGTGGATCTCGATATAGATGTAGCTCGGGGGGACGGTGCCGTCCTCGGTGACGAACCAGATCTTGCCGAGATTGGCCGGATCGCCGAGCGCGCAGAAGCCGTAGAGGTACTTGCCCCGGGAATCGTACAGATCCACCCAGCTGCGCGACGAATTGGCGTTGCTCCCGCAGGGCGGCAGGGACGGCGCGGCCGCGAACATGGCGGCCGGATACTGGTCCTTGTTCATCACGTCGTAGCGGTGCCGGACCCAGTTCTTCCCGTTGGCGGAATAATATTCGAGGCCGGTCAGATAGAGGACGGGGTTGGGAGGAGCGGCCTGGGCCGGGCCGGCGCCGGCGGCCATGGCCGCCGCCGCAACGGCCGTCCGCAAGGCCGATATCGTGGTGAACTTCATCGACGGCCCCCTTTCATCCCATGAGCGAGCTTCGAAGGATCTGGTTCGGACGGAAAGATGCCATCGATTCGGCGCCGAGACAAGGAACCGCCGCCAGGCCCCGCCCGCGCTTTGCAGGCGGAGCAAGCCGCGTTACAGCCGCGGCCATGAGCAACGCCGCCTTTCCAGCGCTCCGGCTTCGCCGCGCCCGCGCCGCCGCCTGGAGCCGGGCCCTGTTCGCGGAGACGGTGCTGACTCCGGCGGACCTCATCTGGCCCCTGTTCATTGCCGAGGGCGAAGGCCGCGAAGAGCCGATCGCCGCCCTGCCGGGCGTTTCGCGCTGGTCCGTCGACCGGATCGCCGGCAAGGCGCGCGAGGCCAGGGACCTGGGCATCCCCTGCATCGCCCTCTTCCCCAACACTCCGCGCGGGCTGCGCACCGAGGACGCCCGCGAAGCGCTCAACCGCGACAACCTCATCTGCCGGGCGGTCCGGGCGGCGAAATCGGCGGCGCCGGAGATCGGAGTCCTGACCGACGTCGCGCTCGACCCCTATACGGCCCACGGCCATGACGGGCTGGTGGATCCGTCGGGCTATGTGCTCAACGATGCGACCAGCGCGATGCTGGTCGACCAGGCCCTGGTTCAGGCCGAAGCCGGGGCGGATATCGTGGCGCCTTCGGACATGATGGACGGCCGGGTCGGAGCGATCCGGGCGGCCCTCGAGCGGGAGGGCCATGTCAACGTCCAGATCATGGCCTATGCCGCCAAATATGCGAGCGCCTTCTACGGCCCCTTCCGCGACGCGGTGGGCTCGAGCGGGCTGCTCAAGGGCGACAAGAAATCCTACCAGATGGATCCGGCCAATGCCGAGGAGGCGCTGCGCGAGGTCGCGCTCGACCTTGGAGAAGGCGCCGACAGCGTCATGGTCAAGCCCGGCCTTGCCTATCTCGACATCGTCCGGCGGGTGAAGGAGCGGTTCGAGGTTCCGGTCTTCGCCTACCAGGTGTCCGGCGAATATGCGATGATCGAGGCCGCGGCGGCCGCCGGCGCCGGGAACCGCGACGCGCTGGTGCTCGAGACGCTGACGGCGTTCAAGCGGGCGGGCTGCTCGGGCGTCCTCACCTACCACGCGCCGGTGGCGGCGAAGCTGCTCGGCGCATGAGCGACGCGGCGCGCGCCGAGATCCTCAGGCTGCAGACGGTGGCGGAGCCGCTCGAGCCGGACTCGGGGCGGCGCGGTTCGCTTGCCGCCGCCGCCTTCGCCGCCCTGGAGGACGAATGAACCAGGTCCTCCAGATGAGCGGCAATCGCGAGCGCTTCGCCAAGCCGCTTTTCCTGATCACGGTGCTGACGGGCTCGTTCCTGCTGTTCCTCACCCAGCCGATGATCGCCCGGATGGCCCTGCCGCGCCTCGGCGGGGCGCCGGCGGTCTGGAACAGCGCGATGCTGGTCTACCAGGGCCTGCTCCTCGCCGGCTACGCCTACGCCCATTTCCTGACCCGGCTGAGGCCGAGGCGGCAGGCGGGGGTGCATCTGGCGCTGTTCGCGCTCGCCGCCTTGTGGCTGCCGATCGGAGTGTCGAGCGCGGTGCTTCCGGCCGACGCCGTCCCGGCCCTGTGGGCGCCGTGGTTCCTGGCGAGCTCGATCGGGCCGCTCTTCTTCATCGTCTCCGCCCAGGCGCCGCTGATGCAGCGCTGGTACGCGCTCGAGGGCGCCCGGGGCGATCCCTATCCGCTTTACGCCGCCTCCAACCTGGGAAGCTTCGCCGGCCTGCTTTCCTATCCGCTGCTCGTCGAGCCCCTGCTGACCCTGGAGCAGCAGAGCCTGGTCTGGAGCGGGGGCTATGCCCTCCTCGTCCTGATGGTCGGCGCCTGCGCCCTCACCGTGCCGGCGGCGGCGGTCGAGGCGATGCCCGAGGCCGAGGGTCCGGCGCCTTCGTGGCGGCGGCTGGCCTATTGGGCCCTGCTCGCCGCCGTGCCTTCGGGGCTGATGCTTTCGACCACGACCCATCTCACCACCGACATCGTGGCGGTGCCGCTGCTTTGGGTGCTTCCGCTGGCGCTCTATCTGCTCAGCTTCGTCATCGCCTTCGCCCGCCGCCGGAAGCCGGCCGACATCGTGGTCGGGGTCGCGCCGCTGTTCCTCCTGGTGGCCGGCGGCTTCGCCTTCAGCGGCGGGTCCAGTTCCCCCTTCGTCACCGCGACGCTGGGGCTGGCGCTGCTCTTCATCATCGCCATCGCGCTGCACGCGCAGATGTACCGGCGGCGTCCCGAGCCGGCGCATCTCACCGCCTTCTACCTCGCGATGGCCGTCGGCGGAGTGCTCGGCGGGGCGTTCTGCGCGATCCTGGCGCCGACCCTGTTCGACTGGGCCTATGAGCATCCGCTGCTGATCGTCGCGGCGGCGCTGCTGGTTCCGCAGTCGCCCTTCATCCCCTGGGCGGCGGACGTTCCGGCCCGGCTTCGCTGGCTGCTCGCCCTCGGCCTGCTGCTCCTCTCCTGGGCGGTCGACCAGGGCCTGGGACCGTTCGCGAGCGCGGGCAGCGCGCTTGCCGGAAGCGTCCTCATCTCGCTGGTGGCGCTGGCCTTCATCGGCTTCCGCTGGGCGTTCGCGGCGGGCCTCCTCGCACTGATGATGAGCTACGGCGGCTGGACCAAGCTCGAGGAGAGCCGCGAGGGCATCCGCACCCGAAGCTATTTCGGCGTCTACACCGTCACCACCCGGCGCCAGCCGCCGTCCCGCCAGCTCAGCCACGGCACGACGCTGCACGGAGTCCAGAACCTCACCCCCGGCGGCGAGACCGAGCCGACCTCTTATTATGCGCGCCGTTCGGGAGTGGGCCATGCGCTCGCCTCGCTTCCCATCTTCCACGACGCGCGCGCGGCCGTGGGAGTCGTCGGCCTCGGCACCGGAACGCTCTCCTGCTATGCGCAGCCGGGGCAGGACTGGCGCTTCTTCGAGATCGACCCCGCCATGGTCCGGATCGCCAGCGATCCGTCGCTGTTCACCTTCCTCACGCGCTGCGCCCCGGCCGCCAAGGTGGTGCTCGGCGACGCCCGGCTGAGCATCGCCCGCGAGGCGCCCGGCCGGCTCGACCTGCTCGCCGTCGACGCCTTTTCCTCCGACGCCATCCCGATCCACCTCCTCACCCGGGAGGCGCTCCAGGTCTACCGCCGGGCGCTGAAGCCCGACGGTCTGCTTCTCATCCACATCTCCAACCGCTATCTCGACCTGGAGCCGGTGCTCGCCGCGGCGGCGGCTCGCGACGGCTGGCGGGCCGCCGCCTTCGACTATTCCCCTCTGCCCGAAGAGGAGGGGCGCAACCTGTCGCGCTCGATCTGGGTGGCCATGACCAAGGATGAAGATACTTTGATGACGCTGAGGATCGCGAGCGCGGAGGACGCCCACCTCTGGCGGCCGCTGCGCGGGCGGCCGGGCTTTCCGGGCTGGACCGACGATTACGCAAGCATCCTGCCGCTGCTCGAGGACTGGCCCGCCTGGCTGCCGGGAGTGCTGAAGCCGTGACCATCGAAACTTCCAGGCTGAAACTGCGCGACTGGCGGGAGGAGGACATCGAGCCCTTCATCCGCCACCTCAACGTCGAGCCGGTGATGCGCTGGCTGGGCGGGGTGCGCACTCCCGAGCAGCAGTCGGCGGCGGTCCGCGAGCGCTTCATGGTCTGGCAGGAGGCGCTCGGCTTCACCTTCTGGGCCGTCGAGCGGAAGGAGGATGGCGCGCTGCTCGGCTTTTGCGGCCTCAAGATCGCGGACGATCCCGGCAGCCCGGTCGAGGGGGAATATGAGATCGGCTGGCGCCTGCGCGAGGATGCCTGGGGGAAGGGCTATGCGAAGGAGGCGGCGCTCGCCTCGCTCGAATTCGCCTTCGGCCGGCTCGGGGCCGGGCGGGTGGTCGCGCTCACCGTCGAGGGCAATGCGCCGAGCTGGGGGCTGATGCTCCGGCTCGGGATGACCCGGCGGGCCGATCTCGATTACGACACGGCCCAGTGGGCCGACGGA
>DASVTA010000266.1:0-1685 GCA_036387815.1 Allosphingosinicella sp. | reverse complement strand
CCGATCGGCGATCACGGTGCGGGGCGGTTCGGGCGCCGTTATGATCGGGGTGCGGGCGGGCCGCTCGGCCGGTTCCTCGCGCCGCTTCTCGGCGATCGGGCGCTCATCCTGAACCAGCCGGGGCGCCCGCTCGCGCCGCGTGGTGAACCACTTGCGCTCCTCGGAACGGAGGCCGAGGCCGAGATACCAGAGGAACAGGCCGGTCAGCGCCGTCAGGCCAACGGCGGCGACGCGGAACGGCTCGGCTATGTCCGGCTGGCCAATCGAAGTGATGCCGAACCCGATCAGCTGCGCGAGCGAGAGCCCCAGCGCCCCGCCCCAGCTCGCCGGGAGGCCGTTCACGGCCTCGTTGAACAGCAAGGCGGCGGCCGTTCCCATGAAGACGATGCCGAGCAAAGCCAGCAAGAGCGCTCGTCCCCAACGGCCCATATCCGCGCCGCGCGCGAGCCTTAGCCCCAGCACGATGATCAGCGGCAACAGCAGCCCCGCGGGCGGCCCGAACAGGCTCAGCAGCAGGTCGGAAGCATATGCGCCCGGCGCCCCCAGCCAATTCTCCACCGGGCCGGCGGCGGCGGTGTTGAGCGAGGGATCGGTGGGCTTGTAGGTCACCAAGGCCGTCAGCAGCAGCAGGGCGACGACGATCAGGGTGGCGCCGCCGAGCAAAGTACCCGATCTTTTCGCCCCTCTGCGAAGGTCCTGGCGCCACTGCGCCCCCCGCTCCTGCCGGGCCGAGCCCGCTACCGTCGCCATTCCCGTGCCCCAAATATTCCCGTTTACCACAATGCGCCCTGCCGGACTCCGCGGTCAAGCGCTTGGCGTTGCACGCCTGCATCGCTAGACCGGGAAAATGGAGCGAGCTGACGTAATCATTCTCGGCGGCGGCCTCGTCGGCCTCACCCTTGCCATCGCGCTCGACAAGCACGGCCTCAGCAGCATCGTCGTCGACCCCGTTGATCCGGAAAAGACGCTGACGCCGCAATATGATGGCCGCGCGACGGCGGTGTCGAGTTCCTCCTGGCGGATGCTGCAGACGATCGGGGTTGGCGATCGGCTGGAAGGGCAGGGTTGCCCAATCCGGTCCATCCGGGTCAGCGACGGCCTGGAGCCCGGCGGGCTGCAGTTCGAGCCTCCCGAGGGCGACGATCCGCTCGGCATCATGTTCGAGAACCGGCTGCTCCGCGCGGCTTTGCGGGACACGGCGAAGGACTGCGCCAATGTGAGTCTCGTCATGCCCGCAAAGTCGGCCGAGGTGGTCCGCGACGTCAACGGCGTGCGCGTCGCGCTAGAGGATAGCCGCCTCCTCGCCGCGCCTTTGCTGATCGGCGCCGAGGGCCGCAACTCTCCGACCCGCGAGTCGGCGCATATCGCGGTCGCGCGCTGGCATTACGACCATGCCGCGATCGTCGCGACGATCGAGCATGAGCGGCATCATGAGAATGTCGCTTATGAGATATTCTACCCCACCGGCCCCTTCGCCATCCTGCCTATGCTTCCCGGGACCCGCTCGGCGATCGTCTGGTCGATCCCCGCGGCCGACAGCACGGCGATGCTCGAGCTTCCCGGCCGCGCGATGGCGCATGAGGTGGAAAAGCGGATGGGCGGCTTCCTCGGGCGTGTCGAGATGGCGGGGTCGCGATCCTTTTACCGGCTGGGATTCCACCACGCGGCCAAGCTTACGGCCGAGC
>DASVTA010000265.1:0-7546 GCA_036387815.1 Allosphingosinicella sp. | reverse complement strand
CGGGACCCGAGATCACCGGCACTCCGATGCGGTCCGCCCAGATCCTCAGCTGCTCGATGGCCGCGGCCCGGAAGGTGTCGCCGGCGGCGAGGAGCACCCCGTAATCCTGCTCGAGCAGGAGATGGCCGAGCTTGGCGATGGTCGTCGTCTTGCCGGAGCCGTTCACGCCCACGACCAGGATCACCTGCGGCCGCGGGAAGGCGTCGATCTGGAGCGGCACCGCCACCGGCGCGAGGATCTTCTCAAGCTCCTCGGCCATGATCTCGCGAACCGCATATTCGGAAAGGCCGCGCTCGAACCTCTCGCCGGCCAGCCGGGCCCGGATCCTGCCTGCGGTCGCCGGGCCGAGGTCGGACGCGATCAGCGCCTCCTCGATCTCGTCCAGCGTCTGCTCGTCGAGGGCCGCCTTGGTGAAGAGGCCGGTGAGATTGTCGCCGAGCCTTTCGGAGGTCTTGCGGAAGCCGGACTGCAGCCGGTCGAGCCAGGTCGCCTCGCTCATTCGGGGACTCCGACGAGGGTGCCGGCTTCGACGGCGGTGATGGTGACCTCCACCACCTCCCCGTCACCCCGGCGGAAGCCGGGGCCTCGGGGAGACCCGCCGAGACTTAGCGACCCGAGGTCCCGGCTTTCGCCGGGATGACGGAAGCGGACAGGCGCGAAATTCTCGCAATGGCCGCGTCCGCCCTTCTCCCTCAGCACCCGCTGCCTCGTCCCCACGAGCCCGTCCAGCCAGGCCGCCCTGCGCCGCGCACAGGCCTCCCTCAGCCGGCGCGCCCGTTCCTTCACCACCGCCGGCGGCACCTGCGGCATCCGCGCCGCCGGAGTCCCGCGCTTGGGCGAGAAGGGAAAGACGTGCCCCATGACGATGTCGCAATCGTCGATCAGGCGGAGGCTGTTCTCGTGCATCTCGTCCGACTCGGTCGGGAAGCCGGCGATGAGGTCGGCGCCGATCGCCAGCTCCGGGCGCTTCGCCTTGAGCCGGGCCACCGTCTCGACCGCCTGAGCCCGGCCGTGACGCCGCTTCATCCGCTTCAGGACCATGTCGTCGCCCGCCTGGAAGCTCATGTGGAGGTGCGGCATGAAGCGTGGCTCGTGGGCGATGATCTCCTCCAGCCGCCGGTCGATCTCGATACAGTCGAGCGAGGAGAGCCGAAGCCTTGGAAGCTCCGGCACGTGCCTGAGGATCCGCTCGATCAGCAGTCCGAGCGTCGGCGAGCCCGGAAGGTCGGGCCCGTAGCTGGTGACGTCGACGCCGGTCAGCACCACTTCGCGAAAGCCGTCGCCGGCCAGCTTCCTGACCCGCTCCACGACCATCCCCGCCGGAACGCTCCGGCTGTTCCCGCGCCCGTAAGGGATGATGCAGAAAGTGCAGCGATGGTCGCACCCGTTCTGCACCTCGACGAAGGCGCGGCTCCTCTCGCAGAAGGCCGGCAGGAGGTGAGGGGCCGTCTCGCTTACGGCGAAGATGTCGGAGACCCGCACGCGATCCGTCATGGCGTCCAGGACCTCGGACCCGCCCGTCATCCCGGCGAAAGCCGGGACCTCGGCGGGATTGACCGCCGAGCCCTTTTCTCCACGAGGTTCCGGCTTCCGCCGGAATGACGGGACCGCGAACTTCTCCCGGTTCCCGACCACCCGGTCCACTTCGGGCATGGCGGCGAAAGTCTCCGGCTCGACCTGTGCGGCGCAGCCCGTCACCACCAGCCGCGCATCGGGCCGTGCCCGCCTGGCGCGTCGGATCGCCTGCCGGGTCTGCCGAACCGCCTCGTTGGTGACGGCGCAGCTGTTGACGATGACGAGATCGTCTTCGCCCGCCGCCGCAATCCGAATCGCCTCGCTCTCGGCCGCGTTGAGGCGGCAGCCGAGCGTGATCACCTCCGGGCCGCTCACAACATCACCTCGCCCTCGAACACGGCCGTCGCGGGCCCGCTCATCGCGATCGTGCTTCCCGCAGACCAGGCGATGCTCAGCGTCCCGCCGGGGAGGGTGACTCTGACCGGGCTGGCCGTCAGCCCGCGGCTTATCGCCGCGACGGCCGTGGCGCAGGCGCCGGTGCCGCAGGCGCGGGTCAGGCCGGCGCCCCGCTCCCACACCCGGAGGCGGACGCCGCCCTCGTCGATCGAGGCGGCGTTGACGTTTATCCGGTCGGGAAACAGCGGGTCGTTCTCGATCAGCGGGCCGAGCCTCTCGAGCTCGACCGCCGCCGGATCCTCCACGAAAAAGACGACGTGGGGGTTTCCGACATTGACCGCGAACGGGCTGCCAAGATCCTCCCAACCGACCGGCATCGCGGCCGTGTCCATGGGGTAAGCGAGCGGGATCTCGTCCCAGCCGAAGCGCGGTTCGCCCATGTCCACCGTCGCCGATGCGCCGTTGGCGGAGGCGGCGAGGAGGCCGCCCGCGGTTTCGATCCACCCCGCGCCGCCGAGCAGGAGCGCCACGCAGCGCGCGGCGTTGCCGCAGGATTCCACTTCCCCGCCGTCGGAATTCCAGATCCGCATCCGGACGTCCGCCTGGTCCGACGGCTCGATGACGATGAGCTGGTCGCAGCCGATCCCGGTGCGCCGGTCGGCAAGCGCCCGCGCCCGCGCCTCCGTCATCTCCACCGGCGCTTCGCGCGAATCGAAGATGACGAAGTCGTTGCCCAAACCGTGCATCTTCCGGAACCGCCGCTTCATCGCCCGCGCATCTAGGGAGGGGAGGGGATCAAGTCCACCTCACGGCGGCGTTGCCCCGGCGCCGGCGAAACCATAAAGCGCGGCCGTCACCAGAAAGGGTCCCCGATGAAGCGTTCCGCCGCCCTGTTTCTTGCCGCCTCCGCCTTCCTGGTCGTCCCGGCCGCCGCCGAGGACGTCAGCCGCACCCAGATCAACCGCCTCCTGGACGAGGGGCTGAACCGGAGCCAGGTCATGGAGACCGCCCATCACCTGACCGACCGGATCGGCGGACGGCTCACCAACTCGCCGCAGATGCGCGAGGCCGAGCGCTGGACCCAGCAGCGCCTGCGCGAATTCGGCCTGTCGAACGTCCGCGCCGAGCCGTTCGAGTTCGGCCGCGGCTGGTCGATCGTCTCGTCCAGCGCCCGAATGACGGCGCCGAGGGTGAAGACCCTCGTCGCCATTCCCGTCGCCTGGACTCCGCCCACCAACGGCACGATCGCGGCGGGGATCGCCGTCGCGCCGATGCGCGAAAGCCGGGATTTCGACAAATATCGGGGAAAGCTGCGCGGCCGGATCGTGCTCGTCACTCATCCCGGCACCGGCTCCGAGCCGATGGAGCCGCCGTTCAAGCGGCTCGGTGACGACGATCTTCGCAAGCTCGACACCTACCAGATACCCAATTATTCGCCCTTGCAGATCGAGAAGTCGCTCCGCGACGCCGATTTCGCCGAGAAGCGGGACGCCTTCCTCAAGGCCGAAGGCGCGCTCGCCTTCGTGCAGATGTCCCGCCGCGACGGAGGTCTGCTCCACGGCCAGGGCTCCGGCTACCGCATCGGCCGGACTCCGGTTCTTCCCGGCTTCGAGATAGCGGCGGAGGATTATCGCCGTCTCGCCCGGCTCGCGCTGACCGATTCCGCGCCGACGCTGGAGCTCGCCAGCGACGTCCGCTTCCACGACGAGGACGTCAACGCCTACAATATCCTCGCCGATCTGCCGGGAACCGACCCCAAGGCGGGCTACGTCATGGCCGGCGCCCATCTCGACAGCTGGGCCGCGGGCGACGGCGCCGCCGACAATGCGGCCGGAAGCGCGGTCGTGATCGAGGCTGCCCGGATCCTCGCCCGGCTCGGAGTGAGGCCGAAGCGCACCATCCGCTTCGCTCTGTGGGCTGGGGAGGAGCAGGGCCTGCTCGGCTCGCTCGCTTATGTCGAGCGCCATATCGGCACCCGCCCGCCGCCGGAGGAAAGATACCGGCACCTGCGCTCCGGCCAGACCTGGCGCTACCGCTGGCCGCTGACCCTGAAGCCGGGGCATCGCGACATGGTGGCCTATTTCAACCTCGACAACGGCTCGGGCAAGATCCGCGGCATCAACACGGAAGGCAATGTCGCCGCCGGGCCGATCTTCAAGGAATGGCTCGCGCCCTTCGCGGGCCTCGGCGCCAATACGGTGGCGGTGCGCCCAACGGGAAGCACCGACCATGTCTATTTCCAGCTGGTGGGGCTGCCGGGCTACCAGTTCATCCAGGACCCGCTCGATTATTCGAGCCGGCTCCACCACACCAATGTCGACACCTACGACCATCTCAAGGCCGACGACCTTCGCCAGGCCTCGGTGATCATGGCGGCCTTCCTCCTCAACGCCGCCAACCGCGCCGAACCGCTGCCGCGGATGCCGGTCCCGTCCCAGCCGCGGCCGACCGACCCGTTCGAATATCCCGAGGAGGATTAGGTGATCTGCCCCCCTGCCGCGAAGCGGCGGGGAGGGGGACCATGCGAAGCATGGTGGAGGGGTAACTGGCTCCGGGCTCTCAGGATCAGTGTTGCACCTGCCCGGCGCTGCGCCCTTCACCCCTCCACCACCCTTCGGGTGGTCCCCCTCCCCATCGCGGCGCGATGGGGAGGCAGAGAGGGGTGCCTACCCCTCCGTCAGCGGCCCCTGCGTCTCCACCCGGACCCAGGGACAGCTCCGCTCGCCATACCAGGAATAAGCCGGCTCGCCGAAGCCCGGATCGCCGAAATTGCCCGCGGGTATCGTCACCATCCCCGGCCTGGCCTCGATCCGGTACCATGCGGTGGAGCCGCATTCGGGGCAGAAATGGTAGGTGCACCAGCGGCCGCCTTCCTCGGCGATCCGGGTCCAGTTCCGGTATTCGCCTTCGGTCTCGACCTGCTCTTCGAGCCACGTCGAGTTCCAGGAGAAGGCGCTTCCAGTCCGGGCCTTGCAGGCGAGGCAGTGGCAGACCGAAATCCGGGCCGGTTCGCCCTTCGCCCTCGCCTTGAGCGCGCCGCAGCGGCAACTCGCCGTCCTCACCTTCATCACCCACTCCTCAATTGTCTCGAATCGCGCTATATCGGCCAATCGAAAGGAGACGTCATGCGCCTTGCACTCGTCACTCTCGCACTGGCGCTTCCGGCTGCCTCTTCAGCCGAAGCGCCTCAGTCGCGGACCCCGCTGGTTTCGCCTTCGGCTGAAATGCGCGCGGTGCCCACCGCCCCCGCCGGCTTCGTGCCATCGCGGATCTGCGGGGACGACATGAAGCCCCGCACCGCCCGCTCGCGCGAAAGCGCGAAGCCGAGGCGCCTCGGCGAGCTGCCCGGCGGCGACCTCACCCTCGCGGTGGTCAACCGGGTCGGCGATTGCATGGAGCCGATCGTGGTGCGCCACGGCGTCGGCGGCTCGGGCCGCTGAGCGGCTCAGGACCGTCTTAGCCGCACCAGCGCCTCGTCCAGCGCGGACAGGAAGCGCGATCGGTCGGCCTTGGCGAACGGCGCCGGCCCGCCGCCGGGCCCGTCCATTCCCGCCCGAAGGTCGGCCATGATCGCGCGAGTCGCGACGGCCGCGCCGATCGAGGCGGAAGTGAACGGCTTTCCGTTCGGACCGATCACCGCCGCGCCCGCCTTGAGGCAGCGGTCGGCGAGCAGGATATCGCCGGTGACCACCAAAGTGCGCGGTCCCGCCCGCTCCGCGATCCAGTCGTCCGCCGCGTCGAAGCCGGCGCCGACCACGATCCGCTCGATCAGCGGGTGCGCCGGCACGCGAAGGTGCGCGTTGCTGACGATCTTCACGGCCGCGCCGTGCCTGAACGCGACCTTGTAAATCTCCTCCTTCACCGGACAGGCGTCGGCGTCGACGAGGACGAGCGGCGGATCGCTCATTTGCGCACCCGCTCGTAGCGCAGCCGCGCCGCGCCGCGATGGACGATCAGCGCCTTGCCCGCGATCTCCACCTTCACTCCGGTGAAATCCACGACTCCCAGGTCATTGGGGACGAGGGTGAAGGCGAGCGCATTGCCGGCGGCGAGGTCGATCGGGAAGCGCGGCGAAGACACGCCGTGCATCGGCACGCTCAGCTCGATCCAGCGGGGAACCCGCTTGTCGCCGACGGGCAGGCTCCACCCGTCCTCCTGCGTGTAATCCTCGACCGGCTCGCCTGCGTCGAAGCCGACGCGAAGATCGACTCCCGCAATCCCGCTCCCGGCGGGCGAGCTCACCTTGACGGCGAGGGCCGCTCCATCCGTCCTCGACGATGCTCCGCGCTCGAAAAGGGGCGGCACCGGCCGGGGCTCGGTAGAGAGGGTGATCGTCTCGCCGGTCGCGCTCCACCGGCCCTCGGCCCGTTCGTCCAAGGCACCGGCCGCCAGGAAATATTCTAACCGGCCGCCGCGCTTCAGGATGAGTTCCGAGGCGACATCCTGTTCGCCCACCAGCCGGTAGATGCCCGCCGGGCTGCGCTCGGCCGCGCCGGCGGCGGCTGTCGGTTGAAGCAGGAACGCGAGGAAGATGAGGAAGGCGAGGCGGAGCATGCCCGGTTCATGGCGTAGTTGAACCGCCGCCGCCAGCGGCCCTTTGTGTCGGCTCCGCTCATCGGACGTGGCGCCCGTCGCTCGAGCGACGACATGTGTCTGCGGCCGTCCCGCCTTGCCAAATCTTCCACTCGCGGCTATGCGCCCCCACATCCCTTTGGGATAGACGCTGCCTCGAAGGGGCGCGCGCTGGCCGGCGAGTGTTCGCCCGCCGGCGTTTTTCGCGTTTGAAGCCTGGGCCGGGAAGGAAGAGCATGTTCGACAGTCTCAGCGACCGCCTCGGCGCAGTCTTCGACCGGCTTCGCGGCCGCGGCGCCCTTAACGAGGCGGACGTGCGCGCGGCGATGCGCGAGGTTCGCATCGCCCTTCTCGAGGCCGACGTGGCGCTTCCGGTGGTGCGCGAGTTCGTCGACCGTGCGACAGAGCAGGCCGTCGGCCAGCAGGTGCTCCGCTCGGTCACTCCGGGCCAGCAGGTCGTCAAGATCGTCCACGACGCGCTCGTCGAGATGCTCGGCGCGGAAGCCTCCGAGCTCAACGTCGACGTCACTCCGCCCGCGGTCGTGATGATGGTCGGCCTCCAGGGCTCGGGCAAGACGACCAGCACCGCCAAGATCGCCCGCCGCCTCCGCGAGAAAAGCGGAAAGAAGGTGATGATGGCCTCCCTCGACGTCGCCCGTCCCGCGGCGCAGGAGCAGCTCCGGGTGCTCGGCGAAAAGGCGGAGGTCGCCACCCTCCCGGTCGTCGCCGGCCAGCAGCCCGTCGACATCGCTCGCCGGGCCCTCCAGGCGGCCCGCCTGCAGGGCTATGACGTCCTCCTGCTCGACACGGCGGGCCGGCTCCACGTCGATCAGGCGCTGATGGACGAGATGAAGGCGGTCGCCGAGGTCTCGTCGCCGGCCGAGATACTGCTGGTCGTCGACGCCCTGACCGGCCAGGACGCCGTCAACGTCGCCTCCAGCTTCTCCGGCCAGGTGGACCTCACCGGGATCGTCCTCACCCGCCTCGATGGCGACGCCCGCGGCGGCGCCGCTCTGTCGATGCGCGCGGTCACCGGAAAACCGATCAAGTTCGCCGGCGTCGG
>DASVTA010000264.1:0-2624 GCA_036387815.1 Allosphingosinicella sp. | reverse complement strand
CTCCAGCATCCGCCGGCAGGCTCCCAGCGGCTCCTCGCCCCGGCCGAGATCCCAATAGCCTGCGAGCGCGGTCATGCGGCGGGGGCGTAGCTCCCCGCCCGCTTCTTCTCAAGCGGGGCGGCTCAGGCGGGCTCCGGCCTCTGCCCCGCCGCCTTCCTCCGGCGGGCGCGAAGCCACATCAGGATGCCGGTCGCCGCGAGCAGCGCCGGAACGATGCCGCCGACGAAGATGATCGTCTGCCAGACCGGCCCCATGCCCGTGCCGTCGTGGAGCCTGCGCATCAGCCGGGCGGTGGTCTCGGGCTGCGGCGGCCTGGGCGGCGAGGCGGCGCCGGTGCGGTCGTCCAGGCTGACCTCGGCCGGTCCGGAGCCGCTTCGGAAGGAGACCTTCCATTTCATCTCGGGGGCCGTCGGCCAGGTCATGTTCGCGAGCGCACCCGCCGCCAGCGGACGAGCCGCAGCAAGCGCCGAGTCAGCGCTCATCCTCGTCTCGGCCGCGGGCTGCGCCGCCATGCGCCGCATCCGTTCGGCGGGCGAGGGCCCCGCCGGGTCGCCGGACAGGCCGGCGAAAAAGGCGGGGAAGGAGATCCAGGCGCCGGTGAAGGACAGCATGGCGAGCGGGATGGCGATCCAGAAGCCGCCTTGATGGTGAAGGTTGGCGCTCAGCGCCGGCCTCCGTCTCCAGCGCAGCCCGCGCGTGAAGCGGCCGTTCAGCGGCCACCAGAGCCACAGGCCGGTCAGCGAGGAGAGCAGCATCGCCACGCCCACCCAGCCGACGACCTGGCGGCCGACGCCCGGCACCATCAGCGATCCGTGCATGACGTGGAGCACGCGGACCAAGCCCTCGTCGCTCGCCGAGCGGTCGAGCAGGCGGGCGTCCGCCGGATCGAGGTGGAGGAGGGTGCGGACGGGCCGCCCGCCGCCCGGCTGGGGCGGCCGCGCGAGCGTTGCCACGACCGGCCCGTGCCCGTTCGGAAAGGCCAAGGCGGCCAGGCGCTCGCCGGGCACCGCGAGGCGCCCCGCCGCGGCGGCGTAAGCGGAAGGCGCAAGAGCGGGCGCCGCCGTGGCGGAGCGCTCCGGGTTGAGCGTCTCGTCCAGCCAGTCGTGCCAGACCAGAGCCGCGCCGGAGAGGGAGATGGGGATGATCAGCAGGGCGAGCGCGAGGCCGATCCACTTGTGGATCAGGAACCAGAGTCGGCGGAGGCGGGGGCGGGTCATGACCCGGGGCTAAGTCACTTGCGACTGATTATCAATAGCAGCTTCGGCTGATCGCTCGGGCGCTACAGCGTCCAGCGCTCGACGCCGGGCAGATCGCGACCCTTGTAGAGGTGCTTCAGATCGGCGAGCAGGCCGCCCTCCGCGACCAGTCCCGCCAGCTTCGAATCGTCCAGGCCGGCGTAAGCGGCGTGGGGCACCGCCACGAGCACCAGATCGTAGCGCCTGTCGAAGGCGTCCGCGGCGAGGTCGACTCCATATTCGTGCCGCGCTTCGGCCGCGTCGGCGAGGGGGTCGTGGACCGTCACCTCGTGCCCGAGCGACTGGAGGCGGCGGACCACGTCGATGACTCGGCTGTTCCTCAGATCGGGCACGTTCTCCTTGAAGGCGAGGCCCATGACGAGCGCCCGGCCCGCCCGCCCGAGCCGGGCATGCAGGCCGTCGGCGACCCAGGCGCCCATTCCGTCGTTGGTCGAGCGGCCGGCGAGGATGACGTTGGGATTGAGGCCGTGCTGCTGGGCGCAATAGCTCAGATAATAAGGATCGACGCCGATGCAGTGGCCTCCGACCAGCCCCGGCTGGAAGGGCAGGAAGTTCCACTTGGTGCCGGCGGCGGCGAGCACGTCCCAAATGGAGATGTCGAGCCTTGAGAAGATCTTGGTGATCTCGTTCATGAAGGCGATGTTGATGTCGCGCTGGGCGTTCTCGATCACCTTCGCGGCCTCGGCCGTCTTGATCGAGGCGGCCCGGAACACGCCGGCGCTGGTCACTGCTGAGTAGAGGACCGCGAGGCGCTCCGTCACCGCCTCGTTCTCGCCGGCGACCACCTTCACGATCCGGTCCACCGTATGCTCGCGGTCGCCGGGATTGATCCGCTCGGGCGAGTAGCCGAGGAAGAAATCGCGGCCGCGCTGAAGGCCCGACACCTCCTCGATCAGCGGCCCGCACACGTCCTCCGTGACGCCGGGGTAGACGGTGCTTTCGTAGACGACGATCGGCTTTCGCGACGCATCGAGAAGGGTGGCGAGGCCGCGGGTGGCGCCGATCACGGGGCCGAGATCGGGATTGTTGTCGCCGTCGACGGGGGTCGGGACGGTGACGATGTAGATGTCCGCCCCGGCGGCGTCGGCGGCGCGGCTGGTCAGTCTCAGCGGCGAGGCCGAGAGAGCCTCGGAGTCGACCTCGTGGGTGCGGTCGATCCCGAGCCTGAGCTCCTCGACGCGCCGCTCGTCGATGTCGAGGCCGACGACGCTGTGGCTTCTCGCCAGGGCGACGGCGAGCGGCAGGCCGACATAGCCGAGGCCGACGACCACGATCTGCTCGGAGCGGGACGCGTTCATTCGGGGATCACTCTGGGAAAGGATGGCGGCGGGAGCGCCGGAGCCCGAGCGCTAACATTCGACGGTGAAG
>DASVTA010000263.1:0-4225 GCA_036387815.1 Allosphingosinicella sp. | reverse complement strand
GGTGAACGACCAGCCTTCTAATTGGATGCGGGCCGCCCCGGGCGTGCCGGTGATCCGGAACGTGAACTGGGGCGGCCTCAGAACCCTCTATGTGAAGGAGGTGAGGCGTTTCTTCAAGGTCCAGCTTCAGACGATCTGGGGCCCGGCCCTGACCACGCTGCTCTTCCTCGTCATCTTCAGCGTGGCGCTGGGCCGGAGCGAACGGATGGTCGAGCTCGGGGGGGGAAGCTTCCACTTCGCCGATTTCCTGGCGCCCGGCCTCATCGTCATGGGCATGCTCCAGAACGCCTTCGCCAATTCGAGCTTCTCGCTGCTGGTCGGCAAGATCCAGGGCAATATCGTCGACTATCTGATGCCGCCGCTCTCCACCGCCGAGCTGATCGCGGCCCTGATCGGCGCCGCCGTCACCCGCGCCGCGCTGATCGGAGTCGCCGTGTTCCTCGCCATGCAGCTGTGGCCCGGAGTCCATGTCGCTCCCATCCACTTCTGGGCGGTGCTCTGGTTCGGCCTGATGGGAAGCATGATGCTCGCCTTTTTCGGCCTCATCACCTCGATCTGGGCCGAGAAGTTCGATCATGCAGCCGCCGTGACCAATTTCGTGGTGGCTCCGCTCTCGCTTCTGTCCGGCACCTTCTATTCGATCGACAGCCTTGCCCCCGTGTTCCGGGCGGTGAGCCACGCCAACCCCTTCTTCTACGTCATCTCGGGCTTCCGATACGGCTTCCTGGGAGCGGCGGATTCGCCGATCCTGCTGGGCGCGCTGCTGCTGCTCGGGATCAACCTGGGGCTGGGGATACTCACCTACGTCATGCTCAGGACGGGATGGAAGCTGAAGGCCTGATCTTGCCTCCCCATGCGCAGCATGGGGAGGGGGACCATGCGAAGCATGGTGGAGGGGTATCTGCCGAGGCTTCCGCCAATTACCCCTCCACCCCCCTTCGGGTGGTCTCCCTCCCGATCTGGCGATGGGGAGGCAAGAGCTGTTCACAAAACTCGCCGATTACCTGAACGGCGCCTGTCGGCCCCGTTCAGCGCCGACACATTCGCCGAGTCGTAGAAGCTCCCCATCAACCGAGGAGCAAGACAATGCGTAAGTTTCTGATTTCAGCCCTGGTGCTCTCCACCGTGGTCGGCGTCGCTCCGGCCGCGGCCAACCACGGCGGCTACCACAGCGACCGCGGCCACAGCCAGCATGCCGGCTGGAACCGCGGCGGACCTTCCCGCCAGGCGATAAACGAGCTGATCCGCGATCTCAACCGGGTCGAGACGCGCATCGATCGTTCGGCGCAGCGCCGGATCATCTCGCAGCGGGAGGCCTTCGGCCTTCAGCGCGAGGCGAACCAGATCGAGCGGCAGCTCCAGCGGGCCGGCCGCAACGGGATCAGCGGCCGCGAGTTCGCGATGCTGCGGACCCAGGTCAACCGGATCGAGCAGCGCCTGCGCATCGAGCGCCAGGACCGCGACGGCCGCCGCTACTAAAGGCGAAAAGGTCGGGCGCCGCGAATTGACGCGGCGCCCGCCTCCTCTCTAGAGGCAGGAAGGCGATCCTTTAGGGTCGCCTTTTTGCATTCACAGCCCTCGGAGCCCTCTCATGGCCATCACGCCGCTCATGCCCGTTTACCCGCGCTCGCCCGTGCGGCCGGTGCGAGGGGAGGGGGTCTATCTCTACGGCGAGGGCGGAGAGAAATATCTCGACTTCGCAAGCGGCATCGCGGTCAACCTGCTCGGCCACGGGCACCCCCACCTGACGAAGGCGATCCAGGAGCAGGCGGCGACCCTGATCCACGTCTCCAACCTCTACGGCTCTCCCCAGGGCGAGGCCCTCGCCCAGCGGCTTGTCGACAACACGTTCGCGGATACCGTGTTCTTCACCAATTCGGGCGCCGAGGCGGTTGAATGCGCGATCAAGACCGCGCGGCGCTACCACCATCATCATGGACGGCCCGAAAAGCACAAGCTGATCACCTTCAGCAACGCCTTCCACGGCCGGACGATGGCGACGATCAGCGCCACCGACCAGGCGAAGCTTCGCGACGGCTTCGCGCCGCTGCTGGCCGGCTTCACCGTCGTCGCCTTCGACGATCTCGAGGCCGCGGAGGCGGCGGTGGACGAGAACACCGCCGGCTTCCTGCTCGAGCCCGTCCAGGGCGAAGGCGGGATCCGGCCGGCCAGCCCCGAGTTCATGCGCGGCCTGAGGCGGATCTGCGACGGGAACGACCTCATGCTCGTGCTCGACGAGGTGCAGTGCGGCGTCGCCCGGACCGGCAAGCTCTTCGCCTACGAGCATTACGGGATCGAGCCGGACATCCTGGCCAGCGCCAAGGGCATCGGCGGCGGCTTCCCGATGGGCGCCTGCCTGGCGACGGAAAAAGCGGCGGCCGGAATGGTCGTCGGCACCCACGGCTCGACCTATGGCGGCAATCCGCTCGCCATGGCCGCCGGGCAGGCGGTGCTCGACATCGTCGCGGATCCCGAATTCCTGGAGCGGGTGGCGCGCATGGGCGAGCGGCTGCGGGGCGCGCTCGAGCAGATGATTCCCAATCACGACCATCTCTTCGAGGGCGTCCGCGGCCTCGGCCTGATGCTGGGCGTGAAGATGAAGACCGACAGCCGCGCCTTCGTCGGTCATCTGCGCGAGCACGGCCTGCTCACCGTCGCCGCCGGCGACAACGTCCTTCGGGTGCTTCCGCCGCTGATCATCGAGGAAGCCCATATCACCGAGTTCGTCGAGCGGCTTTCGGAGGCGGCTCGGAAATATGAAGTGCCTCAGGCGGCCTAGCTTGCCTCCCCATGCGGAACGCATGGGGAGGGGGACCACACGAAGTGTGGTGGAGGGGTAAATGGCGGAAGCTTGCGCCCTCTACCCCTCCACCAGGCTTCGCCGGGTCCCCCTCCCCATCTGGCGATGGGGGGGCAATAACGTCGGCCCGGGATTGCTTCGAGCCTGTTCCCGCCTGCAATGTGCGGCCATGGCCGACGCTCGGAAAATCTCCAAAGCCTTGTCCTACTGGTTGCGTCACCGTCCGCAGGCGGCGGCGCTGGAGCTGGACGGCGCCGGCTGGGCGCCGGTGGCGCAGGTGATGCGGGCGCTCGCGGGCGCGGGCCTGGCCGATCGCCGCGAGGAGCTCGAGCAGGTGGTCGCCGCCAGCGACAAGAACCGCTTCGAGTTCTCCGCGGACGGCGACCATATCCGCGCCCGGCAGGGCCATAGCGTAGACGTCGACCTCGGCTGGCCGATGGCCGAGCCGCCGCCTTTCCTCTTCCATGGAACGCTCGAGCGCAACCTGACCTCGATCATGGCGGAGGGGCTGAAAGCCATGAAGCGGCACCACGTCCATCTCTCTACGGACGCCGCGACGGCGCAAATCGTCGGGAGCCGCCGCGGCGCACCGGTGATCCTACGCATCGAGGCGGGGAGGATGGCGGCGGACGGCCACGCCTTCCGGCTTTCGGGCAACGGAGTCTGGCTGACCGACCATGTGCCCCCCCGCTACATCGGGCGGCTCGACGGATATTGAACCCGGCGGGGACGTTCGCCACATCGCGCTCATGACCTCCCCCGATTTCGATACCCAGGCGCGCTCCGCCAATCTCGACGAAGCGCTCGGCTTCACCATTCCGGGCCGCAATGCGCGCGGCCGGCTCGTCCGCCTCGGTCCGCTGCTGGACGAGGTTCTGTCGGCGCATGATTATCCCGCGCCGATCGCGCGCACCCTCTCCGAGGCGCTGGTGCTCGCCGCCCTGCTCGGATCGCTGCTCAAGGAAGCCGAAGGACAGCTGACGATCCAGGCGCAGACCGAGAGCGGGATCGTCGACCTCCTGGTCGTCGACTATCGCGACGGGGAACTGAGAGGTTACGTCCGTTTCGACCCGGCGAGGCTCGGGGAGCTTCCGATCCACCGCGATCTCGCCGCCTTGTTCGGGAAGGGCTATCTGGCGATCACGTTCGATCATCCGCTGGCGGAGGAGCGCTATCAGGGAATCGTTCCGCTCGAGGGCAGCTCGCTGGGCGAAGCGGCGCAGAATTATTTCAGCCAGTCGGAGCAGCTGCCCAGCGTCGTCCGCCTCGCCGTCGACGATACCGGGCACATCGCGGGAGGGATCCTGGTCCAGCATCTGCCGGAAGGCGTGGCCGTCCGCCGCCATCCTCCCCGCCTCGATGCGTAGGATCACCGGTGCGCCGCGGCGGCTCCCGACGATTTGCGCCGTCGCGGCGTCCGTAGAG
>DASVTA010000262.1:0-2220 GCA_036387815.1 Allosphingosinicella sp. | reverse complement strand
GCGAGCGAACGTGCAAAGGCGCGGCGCTCGGCGAGCGCGGCGGCGCGGATCGCGCTCTTGGTGGAAGTGGGTGACGGGACCGCCATGGCCGTTTGCCGGAATATCCTCTGACGCCTGAACGTCAGGTGGGGACCATGTGATCCGGACCAGGGTCCGGGCAGGGACAGCCCCCGAGGATGTCATTATCGCCTCAGGGATGTTCAAGAGCTCGTACCGGGCAGTACCCGTCAGGTCCCTATCTAGGGATTCGCGCCCGCGCTCTCAAGCCTTTCGGCGAGGCTTTCCATGCGCTCGGCCAGTCTTTCGAGCGCTTCGGCGATTGCAGGATCAACTTGGGCAGCGGGGGCTGCCTCACTGGAGGACGCACTTGCCTCGCGCTTTTCCTTGAGTTCGTCGGCGAGCAGCAGCGAGGCGAACAGCAGTTGGCGGCTTTCGCTGAGCTTGCCGAGTGCGCCGGCGGCGTCCTGCGCCTTTTTGTCGATAATCGCGCCGACTTCGCGCAGATGTTCTTCCTCGCCGTCGCGGCAGGCGATTGCGTAACGGCGTCCGGCGATTTCGAGGTCGACGCTGGCCATCAGTTCGAATCCTCGAGCTCGAGCAGCCGGTCGATCTGGTGAATCGCGCCTTGCACCTTGCCGCGCAGCGCTTCGTGCGCCTGGCGGAGCCCGTCGAGCTCCGCGCCGCCTTCGCCGGAAGCGTCCGGAATGCGGGTTGCCGCCGCTTCGATGCGGGCCAGGGCTCGTTCAATGCGGTCGAGCGCCCCGCTCAGTTTCTCCTGCGCCATGGCGGCGATCGCTACCACCTTTCGGCTGCGAATGGAAACCGGGCTGGGACGCGCGGGGGACGAGGCGGTGTTGACGCAAGCGCCCCCAGCTATAAAGGAGCGGGCGAGCGGGGCCGTCGTCTGCGGAGTCCTCCCCGCCGCCCCACAGGGGCACTCCGATCAGGGAGCCTTCATGGCCGCCGAACCGAGATTGCTCGCCAACGCCATTCGCGCCCTTGCCATGGACGCGGTGCAGGCCGCCAATTCGGGCCATCCCGGAATGCCGATGGGCATGGCGGATGTCGCCGCGGTGCTGTTCACGGAATATCTGAAGCACGACCCCAGGGATCCCGCCTGGCACGACCGCGACCGCTTCGTGCTGTCGGCCGGCCACGGATCGATGCTGATCTACGCGCTTCTCCACCTCACCGGCTACGAGAAGCCGACGATGGAGGATATCGCCAACTTCCGGCAGATGAACTCGCCCTGCGCCGGCCACCCCGAAAACTTCCTGCTGCCGGGCGTCGAGGCGACCACCGGCCCGCTCGGCCAGGGCTTCGGCATGGCGGTGGGCATGGCGATCGCCGAGCGGCACCTCAATGCGCAGTTCGGCGACCCTTTGGTCGATCACCGCACCTGGGTGATCGCCGGCGACGGCTGTTTGATGGAGGGCATCAATCACGAAGCGGCGGGGCTCGCCGGGCATCTTGGCCTCGGGCGGCTTAACGTGTTCTGGGACGACAACCGGATCACCATCGACGGCTCGACCGATCTCTCCACCTCGGAGGATATTCCGGCCCGTTACGAAGCCTATGGCTGGCACGTTGTGCGCTGCGACGGTCACGACGCGGCCGACATCCGCCGCGCCATTGAGGAGGCGCTTGCCGACCCGCGGCCGTCGCTGATCGCCTGCCGGACGATCATCGGCTGGGGGGCGCCGAACAAGCAGGGCACCTCCGCCACCCACGGCGCCGCCCTGGGCGACGAGGAAGTGGCGGCGGCGCGCAAGCAGCTCGTCTGGGACAGCGAGCCGTTCGACATCCCGGAGCCGATCCTCTGCGCCTGGCGCGAAGCGGGACGGCGCAGCGAGGGCGAGCACGCCGCCTGGCGCGAGCGGCTGGCCGCGAGCGGGGAGGGCGAGGAACTCATCCGCCGCATGGAAGGGCGCTTGCCGGAAGGAATCGGAATCGGCGGCTGGTTCGACAGCCTCGCCGCCAACCCGCAGAAGCTGGCGACCCGCAAGGCGTCCGAGCTGGCGCTGGAGGCGATCAACACGGCGCTGGACGACACGGTGGGCGGTTCGGCCGATCTTACCGGTTCGAACAACACCAAAACAAAGGCGCAGAAGCCGCTCACAAAGAACGATTATTCCGGTCGCTACATCTATTACGGCATTCGCGAGTTCGGCATGTCGGCGGCGATGAACGGCATGGCGCTGCACGGCGGCGTGATCCCTT
>DASVTA010000261.1:0-3387 GCA_036387815.1 Allosphingosinicella sp. | reverse complement strand
CCTCCTATTTCGAGAACCGGATCATGGAGGCGCTCTACGGCACCGGCCGCGCCGGCATGGAGGCGGCGCTCTCCTTCGCCGACATGGAAAGCGCGCTCAAGGAGCTCGGGGCGAAGGCCCCCGGGACCCGGCTCCACAATCCGGACGAGACGACGGAAGGGGGCGCGAGCGGGATCGTCTACGACAAGGGCGCGCTGTTCCTGAGGACGGTCGAGCGGACCGCCGGCCGCGAGCGTTTCGACGCCTGGCTGCGCTCCTATTTCGACCGGCACGCCTTCCAGCCGATGACTTCGGCGCGCTTCCTCGCCGATCTTCGCGCCAATCTCGTCAGGGGCGACAAGGCGCTGGAGCAGAAGCTGATGCTCGACGAGTGGGTGTACAAGCCCGGGCTTCCCGCCAACGCCGTCCGCCCGGATCCCAGGACCTTCGCGCCCGTCGACGCGGCGCTTGGCGCCTTCAACGGCGGCGGAGCCGCGCCTTCGGATCTGTGGGCGCGCTGGACGACGGCGGAGCGGCTCCGGTTCCTGAACGGGCTTCCGCGCGAGCTCGGCCAGGAGCGGCTTGCCGAGCTCGACCGCACCCTCCAGCTCACCGGGAGCCGCAATTCGGAAGTCCTCTTCGCCTGGCTTCAGCTCGCCCTCGCCAACCGCTACCAGCCCGCCGTCCCGGCCGCCGAGCGCTTCCTGATGACGATGGGCCGCCGCAAGTTCGTCGCGCCTTTGTTCGAGACGCTGGCGGGCGAAGGCGAATGGGGCCGCCCGATCGCGGCGCGGATCTACGCCGCGGCGCGGCCGACCTATCATTCCGTCACCACCGGCACGGTCGACAAGACGCTGAAGGGAGCCGGCGGCTAGGGGCGGTTGCTCCGTCATTGCGAGGAGCGAAGCGACGAAGCAATCCAGTGGGCGGAGGGCGCGGCACTGGATTGCTTCGCTTCGCTCGCAAAGACGGAAGTGGAGTTCCCGAATGCTCCGCCCTCACACCCCTTTTCCGCACACATCCGCACATTTCCTCACCGGCGCGGCAGACTTTTGTCCAACTTGCCCGTGGATGCCGAATCGGCGCGGGCCTATCCCGGCGATGGGACAGGCGTAACGGCGCCGTCCCTATCGAGGGGAATTGATATGGTTCGGGCTGCTCTCACCGTCGACGAAAGCAACGCTTCACCGTTCCATTTCGTGAAGCATCCCAAGCTTGGCGACCGGATCGGCGTCTCCCGCCGCGGCGCCCCCGTCTGGGCGACGATCACCGGCCTCAGCATCGCCCGCGGCCTCAACGGCCACGGCACCACCCTCCTCGTCACCGCCCGCAGCGTCTGACGATCGGCAGCCGCGGTCAGCCCGGCTTTTTCCTCGAAAGCCGTCGCCCGGCCTCCCGAAGGTCTTTCGTCGTCCTGACGTTGAAGACGACTTCACCTGCCCTCGCCGCCCTCTCCGAGGGCGCGCGAATGCGACTCACCTGAACCCAGGGCATGTCCGCCAGGCTGTCGGGCCGCCGCAGGTCCGGGTCCATCGGCCCGTCATAAACCACCTCACGGAAAGCGCCCCGTGAAGCCAGATAGTCGATGGCATTGGTATAGTCGGCGAAGTCGCCGCGGCTGATCGCGAGGATGGGTTCGCCGCTCAGGACGGGCAGGTTCTCGGACGGCGGCGCTCTGCCGAACAGGTAAAGTGTGGCGGGCTCGGCCATCGGAGCGCGATCGACGAACCTGGCGATCAGCCGATCGTCATCCTCCTCGACGGGAGACGTCCAAGGCAGCCTTTCCTTTTGCAGGTGCATGAGCAGGGTTCGATCGAAGCCCATCGCGAGCAGCGAGGCGAACAGCAGCCAATGCGGGGCTTGCGGGGGACGTTTCACGCCCGGAAGCGTCGACAGGGCGGCCGTGCTCCAGTCGAGCAGGCTCATTCTGGCCATCCGCAGCCGGAAGAGATTGCCGGGCGGCCGGTCGGCCGCTGCGAGCACCACGTCCGCCCAGCGCGGATCGAGCGGCTCCTGCGCTCGAGCCGGATCGGCCGTCAAGGCATCGAGGGTCATTTTCCAGAGCCGCCAGGCCTCGCTCACCGAGGTATCCTCGATGAGCGGCAATCGGGGTATCCAGCTCCTCAAGGCTTCAGCGAAGCTCGCGATCGACGAAGAGTCGCCGGCCATATGCGCCCAGTCGAGCCGCAGCCTCAGAGGCATGGGTACGATGAGCGGGCTCAACGGGTCGAAATAGCGGGCTATTCTGCGCAAGACGACGCCAGGAGAGCCCGTGAACTCAGGATCGGAGGGGTAGACGCCTATCAGCAGGCAAAGCGCGGAAGCTATTTCCGGCCCGTAGATGTCGAGCGCGCGCGCCAGCGTCAGATGGGCGTCGAGAGCGCGCTCGACGGCATCGCCGCGGCCCGGATTGCGTTCCGCGATCTCCAGGTCCGACGACAGGCCGGCAAGCAATCGGTTGTTGACGGTGCCGGGCAGGAGCCCGGCCTCGCGCAAATCGTCGATGTCGAGCATGTATATCGAGAGGAGGGAGGTAAATGAATCAAGCAGGCCCCTCGCTTCAGAAAGGCGCGGCGAGGCCAGGAGCTTCGGCTGCTCGGAGATCGCTTCGTGTTCCGTGACGAATCCGCTGACGTCCGGGGGGGACGGCGGGCTACTGGGGCCGCGCCGGGGGGACGGCGTGCGCGAGCGCCTGATTGTAGCCGCGCGCGGTGACGGAAGCGTCGTCGCCGCCTCGGTTTCGGAGGATGCCCCCTCCGCCGGAGGCTCCCCGCCCGGGCTGGAGGCATGCGGCTCCGCCGAATTCGGAAGAACGCGCGCCATCTCGTCGAGATGAAATCTCAGCAGCGACGGCTTCTCGGGATCCGGCCGGTGGAGGAGCCTGCCGCGTTCGAGAAGCAGGATTTCCGCGCTGTCCTTCAGGGTGGAAGCCTGGCTGGAGCTTTCGATCTTCGCGGCCCGGTTGAGCAGATCGTCGCGCAACAGCTCGAAATCGGAAAGATAGACCACCAGCCGGTGGAGCATCGATTCAAGCTCCCTCAGATGGATGCTGCTTATCCGCGGCTCCGCTGCGGCGGCAGCACGCTGGCTTTCGCTCGCCTCCTGTTTTGCCCTCGGCCCTATCCGGTTGACCAGCTCCTTCGCGAGAGCGTCCTTCGACACGTCGACCGGCTCGTCGGCATCGCGCTGCAGGCAACGGGGAATGTAATAGAGGGTGTCGAACGCGAGCTGGGCGAATACGGGGTCCGAGTCGAACCGCTCGCGCGTTTCCTCGGCCCCGAGGATCTGGTCGATGGCGATCTGCACGGTCGCGGCGAGCCGGAAGCGGCCGGGGCCGAGCAGGTCCTGGTCGGTGCATGTCAGCCGGTTGTCGGGATCGCACCATCGCCCGATCTCGCGGGCGGCGTC
>DASVTA010000260.1:0-4215 GCA_036387815.1 Allosphingosinicella sp. | reverse complement strand
CGGCCGCCGGCGGCGTCGGTGACGACGATCGAACCGCCTTCCCGGCTGAAGCTCAGATTGCTTCCGCCGACCGTGGCGAGCTGGGCCTTGCCCTTGCCGCGCTCGATGGCGCGGCCGAGATCGTCGGCAGTGACCGTTCCGGGAACGATATGCCCGGTCAGAAGGGCGACGAGCTGGCCCTTGGCTTCGGGCGCCAGCAGCCCGTTCGCGGTCCCGCTTGGAAGCTTCCGGAAGGCTGCGTCCGTCGGCGCGAACAATGTGTAGGGCTGAGCGCCCGACAGGGTCTCGGTGAGCCCGGCGGCCTGGACGGCATTGGCGAGCGTCTTGTGGTCGGCCGAGCCGCTCAGCGCCTGCAGGATGCTGGTCCCGGGCTGCCCGCTTTTAGCGGAAGCGTTCGGGCTGGCGCCGTTCGAAGGTTCGGCTTCGTTGCCGCCCCCGCCTTGCCCGCAGGCGGCGGCGAGCAGGGCGGCGGCGGTGAACAGCGCTTTCTTCATCGGCGGCACTCCCTCCCGGGCGTTCAGGTGAGCATCTCGACGACCGCCTGGATCATCTGGGTCTTCGCGTCGACCTGATAGATGTTTCCGTCGGCGTAACGATAGAGGTGCTCGTCGCTGTCCTGATATTCGTCCCGATAGTCGAGTGGGACGTTATAGGCGTCGTAGCCGTCGGGCAGCTCCTGGCCCACGTTGAGGTCGCCGGCGAGCAGAGCGACGATGCTTTCGATGATCCCCGACTGCGGGTCGACCTCGTAGATGGCATTGTCGCCGTAGCGGTAGAGCGACTCGTCGGTGTCGTGATAATCGTCGCGATACTGCATGGGCACGTTGTAGACGTCGTAGCCGGCCGGAAGCGGCTGGCCGATCCCGAAGCCTCCGCCGAGCAGCGGGATGATCGCGCTGATCAGGTCGCTGCCGCGGTCGGCTTGGTAGATGTAGCCATCGTCGTCGTAGCTGTAATAATAGTCCGGCGTGTCCTGGTAGAAGCCCGAATAGGACGCCGGCACCCGATAGCCTTCGAACCAGTCGCGCCGGATCCGGTCGCCGCGCGCGAAATGCTTCTTCGCCTGCCCGGGCGGAAGGCAGCCATTGCCCTTCCTGGCGAGCCCGGGAGGGCAGGAGCGCTCGAAGCCGGCGAAGCGCGGTTCGCCCGCCCGGAAGGCGGGCATCGCGCGCGCATCGCCGCGGTCGCGGCCGATCCGGCGGAAATCGCGCCTCTCCTCGCCCGCGCGGCGAACGAAGGCGTCGTGGCGGCGCTCGTCGCGGATCGACCGGCGCTCGGAGCGCTCGGCCCGGAAAGCCCGGCGCTCGTCCCGGACGGCGCGGCGCTCCGCTTTTGCGGGTCTCTCCGCCCGGAAAGCCTGACGATCCGCCTTGTGCGGCTTGGCCGCACGCGCCGAATGGCCGCCGTGGCCGCCGCCATGACCTCCGCCGCCTCCGCCGCGCTCCACCTTGGCGGGCTTGCCGCCGCCGTGGCCGCCATGGCCGCCGCCGCCCTTGCCGCCTTTCTCGGCCGCGGCCGGAGCGGCGAGGGCGAGCGCGGCGGTGCCGGCGAGCAGGATGAGGTTACGCATGACGAGACTCCCGTGGTTCGAAGGTAGGAACGGCCAGGTTCCGAAGGTCGTTCCGGTTCGCAACACGGTCTGTCGGCCTCCGCGCCTCCAATCGTCCCGCCAAGCTGAACGCCGGCTGTCAGCGCCTGAACGCCCGGTGAAGCCGCTTCAGTCGAGGCGGTCCAGGAAGGCCCGGTAGGCGGCGATCGCCTCCGCCCTCGTCATGACGTCGGAATGGCCGGCGCCGGTCACCGTCTTGAGTGTCTTTCGGCCCTCCGGAAGAGGTGAAGCGGCGAAGAGCCCTTGCGACAGGCGCGGCGGAGTGGTGCCGTCTTTGGCTCCGACGAGGAGGAGCAGCGGCTCGTCGATCAGCGGCATGTTGGCAAGGTTGCCGCGGCCGCGCAGGCTCGGGTCGATCTGCGCCTTCCTGATGAAGACCTTTGCCGCGCCCGGAGTCGCGGCCGAAACCCATTGCTCGGTGGTCGTCGCGGAGCTTTCGAGCACCACCCCCGCCGCCGGCCGGTGCGCGGCGACATGGCCGCCGAGGAAGCTCCCCATCGAATGGCCGTGGACGATTATCCGCGCTCCGCTCCCGCCGAGCCCGCGCAGATAGTCGAAGGCGGCAAGGGCGTCGGCTTCCATCGCCGCGATCCCGGGCCTGCCTTCGCTGAGGCCGTAGCCGCGGTGGTCGACGATCATGAGATCGACCCCGAGCGGCGCGAAGACCCCGGCGCTCCAGGCGCCGAAGCGGCCGACCGTATAGCCGTTGCCGCCGAAATAGAGGATCGTCCCCCTGGCGCCGGGCTGGCGCAGGTGGACGGCGTAGAGCCGGGCCCCGTCCACGCTCGGGATCCGGTGCTCGGCGAGGCTGTAGGCCGGCGCCGCCGCGGCTACCGCCCCGGCGGTGAGAGCGCCGCCGCCGACCGGACGGATGAGATCGCTCTCGCGCACTTCCATCGTGCAGGCGCCGATCAGGAGCGGGAGCAGCAGGAGACCGAGCCTGTTCATCTTCCCACCCTTGTCGCCGGTGAAGGTTCGTGACACCTTTGTGACGGGATTTGGGGGAATCGCCAATGAGGAAAGCGTTGCGCTGGCTCGGCATCGGGCTCGGGAGCCTCGTCGCGTTGCTGCTGGTCGCCGGAATCGTGATCTTCGCAATGTCCGAGATGATCCTGCGCAAGGAGCATGTCGCCTCGGCCGAGACTCTGCCGGCGCCCAGCGCCGCCGAGCTGGCCGAGGCGCCGCGGCTCGCCCGGGTGCTCGGCTGCCTCAGCTGCCATGGCGCGGGCCTCAAGGGGAAGCTGATGTTCGACGCCCCAGGGGTCGCCCGGGTGGTCGCTCCGAACCTCACCGAAATCGCGGCCAAAGCGAGCGACCAGCAGCTCGCCGCCGGGATCCGCCAGGGCATCGGCCATGACGGGCGCGCCCTTTTCATCATGCCCTCCCCTCAATATTCGCGTCTCACCGATCGGGAGACGGCGTCGCTCGTCGCCTGGATCAGGACGCTGCCGCGGGCGCCGGGCGAGACCCGTGGGCTCAGCGCGGGTCCGCTTGGACGGGTCGGGCTTGCGATCGGCTCGTTCAAGCCGGGGCCGGAGGGAGTCGCCCACTACCGCGCCCAGGCCCCGATCATCCTGGGTCCGGAGCATGAGCGCGCCCGCCACCTCACCGCCGTCGCCTGCGCGGAATGCCACGGGCCGGCGCTGATGGGCGGTTCCGCCGGCCCCGGCCAGAAGGCGCCGGACCTCAATGTCGTCGCGGCCTATGACCCCGCCCAGTTCAAGGCGCTGATGCGCACGGGCCGGCCGCCGAGCGGCAAGGACCTGGGCCTGATGACGGCCGTCGCCAAAGACGATTTCAGCCATTTGACCGACGCCGAGCTGGATTCGCTCTACGCCTATCTCGCGGCGCGGGCGAAAAGGCTGGGCAGCTAGCGACGGAACACCTCCTGCGCCCGCCCGTTCCCCCGAGACCCCGGATTTCCGGGCAAAAACAGGAGGTTGACCTATGTTAGGACGTGCAGGGAAGCCTGTGCTCACCGCCATTGCGGCGGCTGCGCTTGCGGGCGCGGCGGCGCCGGCGTTGGCACAGCAGACGGGAAATGACACCAGCATCGCAACCGAAACCCAGGAACGGCGCTCCGAAGGACAGACCAGCGACTTCGACTGGGACCTTCTCGGCCTGCTTGGCCTGCTCGGCCTGCTCGGGCTCAGGCGCCGCCGCCCAGTCGACTATAGCCGCGCGACCTGAGAAGGAGAGAGACGATGCGAAGCAACAAACTTTACGCTCTGGTCGCCGCCGCGGCGATCGCTGCGCTTACTCCCGGGGCGGCGTCGGGCCAAGGCACGCCCGGTGCGGGCGCCGGTCAGGGCGGCGGCAGCGTCGGCACTCCGGGCAGCGGAGTCGGCAACGGAACGATCGACACCAGCTACGGCAATCCGCAGCCCCGGCAAGACGACGGCTTTCCGTGGGGCCTGCTCGGCCTGCTCGGCCTCGCGGGACTGGCCGGGATGCGCCGTGACGGTGATCGCCGATAGGCGGAGCGCAGGCTGGAGCGGGTGAAGGGAATCGAACCCTCGTCGTAAGCTTGGAAGGCTTCTGCTCTACCATTGAGCTACACCCGCCTGCGCGTTCTTCGCCCTTTAGGCCAAGGCGGCTCCGCCGGG
>DASVTA010000259.1:0-3521 GCA_036387815.1 Allosphingosinicella sp. | reverse complement strand
CAGCACCAGCCGGTCGGTGGTGAGCTCGAGCATGTGGCGGTCGTGGCTGACCAGGACGACGGCGCCGCGATAGTCGTTGAGCGCCTGCACCAGCGCCTCGCGGGCGTCGACGTCGAGATGGTTGGTCGGCTCGTCGAGGATGAGGAGGTGCGGCGCCTCGCGGGTAATCAGAGCGAGCGCCAGGCGCGCCCGCTCGCCGCCCGACATGTCGCCGACCCGCATCACCGCCTTGAGGCCCGAAAAGCCGAATCGACCCAGTTGGGCGCGGACCGCGGCCGGAGTCGCCTTGGGCATCAGCCGCGCCATATGCTGGAGCGGAGTCTCGTCGCCGTTCAGCTCCTCGACCTGATACTGGGTGAAATAGCCGACCTTGAGCTTGCCCGAGGCCCTGATCTCCCCCTCCATCGCTGGGAGCTGCGCCGCGAGCAGGCGCGCAAGGGTGGTCTTGCCGTTGCCGTTGCGGCCGAGCAGGGCCAGCCGGTCGTCCGGATCGAGCCTGAGATCGAGGCGCGAGAGCACCGGATTGCCCGGCGAATAGCCGACTGCGGCCATGTCGAGCTGGACGAGGGGCGGCTTCAGTTCGGCCGGGCTCGGGAAGTCGAAGGTCAGGCTCGGATCCTCGGCGACCGCGGCGATCGGCGCCATCCGCGCAAGCGCCTTGACCCGCGACTGGGCCTGCTTGGCGGTGCTCGCCCGGGCGGAGTTGCGGGCGATGTAATCCTGGAGGCGGGCGCGCTGCGCCGCCTGGTTGGCGCGCGCCGATTCGAGCTGGGCGAGGCGCTCGGCGCGCTGCTTCTCGAACGCGTCGTAGCCGCCGGGATAGAGCGTCACCTTGCCCTGCTCCAGATGCAGGATGTGGTCGGCGACGTTGTTGAGGAGGTCGCGCTCGTGGCTGACGATCAGCATCGTCGCCCGGTAGCCCTTGAGGAAATTCTCGAGCCAGAGCGTCGCTTCGAGGTCTAGGTGGTTCGAAGGCTCGTCGAGCAGGAGCAGGTCCGGCCCCGAGAAGAGCAAGGCGGCGAGCGCAACGCGCATCCGCCAGCCGCCCGAGAAGCTGTCGAGCGGCCTTTGCTGCATCTCCTCGTCGAAGCCGAGCCCGACCAGGATCCGGGCCGCCCTCGCCGGCGCCGCATGGGCGCCGATCGCGTTCAGCCGGTCGTGGATGTCGCCGAGGCGGTGGGCGTCGTCCGTCTCCTCCGCTTCGTGGAGCAGCCGCGCCCGCTCCTCGTCGGCGGCGAGCACCGTCTCGAACGGGCTCGCCTCGCCGGCGGGCGTCTCCTGGGCGACATAGCCGATCCGGGCGGCGCGCGGCATCTCGGCCGAGCCTCCGTCGGGGTCGAGCAGCCCCGCGACGACGCGCATCAGGGTCGACTTGCCCGCGCCGTTGCGCCCGATCAGCCCAACCCGCCCGCCCGGCGGCAGCGAGGCCGTGGCGCCGTCAAGGATGGTCCGCCCGCCGAGGCGGACCGTGATCGCGTTGAGGTTGAGCATGATGCGCCCCTAGCATCCGGCGCCGGCCGTGTCAGTCGCGTTTTCAGCCGCGCCCCGGAACGCCGCCCGGCCCGGTCCTTGCGCCCCGCTCCACTTCTGTCATTCTCCGGACTCGCGAAGGTTTCGCGGCGGCGAGTCGGGGGTCGTTGCAGACCAGAGAGTTGAAGCGGCCGCGAGCCGGCCTTTCGACCTGGGGTTCGGGCCTTCCGGCTGATCTAGGGGAGCAGCAATGGCCGCGATCGACGTCAACGACAGCATCAGGCTCGACCTGCCGGATTCGGTGGAGGTTCGGCAGCGGCCGGCGAGCCGCCGAAGCCGCTCCCTGGTCCGCGCCGAAAGCGACGGGCTCGAGATCGCGCTCGAGGAAGCGGGCCTCGAGGTCGAGGCGGAGCTGGAGCTGGTTCCCGCCGCGCCGCCGGCCGGCCCGCGCCGGCGCCGCGCTCGGCCGGCCGATGTGCCGCCGACGATCGAGGTTCGGGTGGGGGCGGCGGAGGGAGCGCTGCTGCTGCTGGAAACCGAAGGCGGCGTGTTCGCCTGGGTCGAGCCGGATTCGGAACGCAGCTCCAGGCGCGGCGGCGGCCGGACTCTCACCTTCTCGCTCGCCGGCGAGGAAGGCGGCGCCGGCCGAAGGGGGCGAAGCGGGCGCCGCGGAGTCCTCAGCTGGATCGGCGAGCGGCTGGTGGAGCCGATCCGGGTGCGGGTGCTTCGCTTCGCGGCCACCCAGGCCGTCGATCGGCTGGTCGACCTGATCGAGGGTGACCGGCCGTTCGGACTCGTCGACATGCGCGGCGCCGCATCTACCTGGCTTCCAGCCGCCCCGCTTCCGCAACTGGGCCCCGGCCCCGCCCGGATCCTGCTGATGGTCCACGGCACCTTCTCGACCACGATCGGAAGCTACTCCGCGCTCGAGGCCACCGCGTCCGGCCGCGCCTTCCTCAAGGAGTCGCGATCGAATTACGACGCCGTGCTCGGCTTCGATCACCCCACGCTCGGCGAGGATCCGGAGCGGAACGCCGCCGACCTGATGGCGGTGCTCGAGGGCTTGCCGGAAGGCTCGCAAATCGATTCCGTCGCCTTCAGCCGCGGAGGCCTCGTCCTGCGCACGCTCATCGAGCGCCTCGCCCCCGCGACCCGTCCCGATCTCGGCTTCGGGCGCGCCGTATTCGTCGCCTGCACCAACGGCGGCACCAATCTCGCCAATCCGGAAAACTGGCACACGCTCGTCGATCTCTACACCAACATCGTCATGGCCGGGGCTCGGGCGCTGTCGGTCGTTTCCACGGGGATCGCCGCCGGGATCGTCGCTTCGACGGTTTCCACCCTCGCCCGCTTCGTCAAGCTGCTGCCGCAGCTCGCCATCGAAGAGCGGCGGGTGCCGGGCCTGGCGGCAATGCTTCCGGACGGCACGTTCGTCGAGGCGCTGAACTCGGGGCCGGGCTCCGGCGGCACCGATTATCATGTGATCGCCTCCGACTTCGAGCCCCGCATCGAGCCCAGCAAAGGCCTTACCGGCGAGCTTACCGAATATCTGATCGACCGCCTGGCCGACCGGCTCTTCCAGGCGGACAACGATCTCGTGGTCCACACCCAATCCATGTGGGAATTCGGAGCATCGAGGCCGCCGCTCGACGAGCGCAAAGTGCATCTCATCCCGACCGAGGAGACCATCTACCACATCATCTATTTCGGCTCGGAGAAGGTGGGCGAGTTGCTCACCGGCTGGCTGTTCCCGCAAGGGGTGGGCGAGAGGGCGCTTCCGCCGGCGCCGCCCACGCCCGAGCGGCACGTCCGCGCCGCCGGCGCGAACATCGACGACAGCGCCAGGGGCATCGGCAGGGGCGGGGGCGGCTTCGCGAAGGGCTTCGAACCACTCGGCGATATCGGCGACGTCTCCTTCGACCGGATCGTCTTCGGCGGAGCCGACTTCGGCGAGGGCGCGGCGCGCGGCCGGCGGCGGTCCCCCGCGCCCGCCGCGGACCAAATTCGCCCTGCCAAACGGAGGCGCGGGGGCTCTCCGCCGCCGCCGCCAG
>DASVTA010000258.1:0-5871 GCA_036387815.1 Allosphingosinicella sp. | reverse complement strand
CGGCCGGGGGCAGCCGGGGCCCGGCCGCCCTCACCTCGGGCGAAGCGGCGGGCTCGGCCGCCACGGCTTCGGCCGGAGCGGCGGGCTCGGTCTGGGCGGCCTCGGCCGACGCGGCCGTCCCGGCCTCCCCGTCCTGCGCCGGCGGCGGGGTGAGCCCGGTGAGGCCGGCGAGCGCGACCGGAGCCGCCGCCAGCAATCCGAATTTCCTCATGTTCCGCCCCATTCCTTTCTTCTTCCGGTAAGTTCGGCGACATAGCCCCAGAGCGAGACCGGCTGCATCAGCAGCGGATAGGCGAGCGCGAAAGCGGCGAAGCCGGCGAGGCTTCGCTTCATCTCGATCCCGGCGCGCCTCAGCATCCGCATCTGGATTCGAAAGATCACCAGGTTCCACAAAGCGGCCAGAGGCAGAACCAGAAGGGTGATTGGGCCCGCCAGCCAGTAGACGCCGCAAAGCGCGAGGATCAGGCCGGGGATGAATACCAGCGTGAAGGCGAGGTCGAGCGAAATGAACAGCAGGTTCCACCAGATGAACATCGTGCTCAGCCGCGGCTTGAACAGCAGCGGCCTGTGGTGCGCCAGCGCCTCGATCATTCCCCGGGCCCAGCGCTTTCGCTGGCGGGCGAGCGCGCGCAGAGTCGGCGGAGCGTGAGTCCAGGCGATCGCGCCCTCGCAATAGCCGATCCGGTGGCCCTGGCGGAGCAACGCCCAGGTCAGAACGATGTCCTCGCCCACCGTGTCCGGCCACCCGCCCGCCTCCTGCAGGGCCTGGCGCCGGTAGATCGAGAAGGCCCCCTGAGCCACGAGGGTCCCGCCGTACATGCTCTGCATCCGCTTCACGGCGGCGATGCCGTGGAAATAATCCCATTGCTGCATGCCCGCGATCAGGCTCTCGCCGGCGTTGGCGACCAGCACCGCGCCCGCCACCGCCACGGTCCCGGGCGGGTCGGCGAGCAGCCTGTCGACGATGGCGCAGAGGCTGCCCGGATGCAGGTGCGTGTCGGCGTCGATGGTGACGATCAGCTCGTGTCCGGCCCATTGGAGGCCCGCGTTGAGGGCCATCGCCTTGCCGCGATTCTGCTCGAAGCGGATCAGCAGGAGCTCGATGTCGGGGCAGGCGGCGAACAGCGCCTCCCGGCAACCGTCCACCGCCGCCGACGTGCCGTCCGCCGAGCCGTCGTCGAGGACGATGATCTCGACCCTTCCGGGATAACCGGCGTCGCGCACGCTCCGCAGGGTTTCAGCGATCGCCTCCTCCTCCTGATAGGCGGCGATCAGAATGGTGAGGCCGGGATAGAGGCTCCGGCGGCGCCGCTTTCGCCTCGGCTCCATGATCAGGCTCAAGAGGAGGAAGGCGTTCATGAAGCCGGGCACGTAGGCGATGAAGGTGAGAGCGGCCAAGGCCGGCAGAGGATGGGTGAGGCTCCCCAGATCGCCGAGCCAGGGCTGGGACACCCAGACGCTGAACACCGTCCAGGCGAAGGCGAACGCAAGTGCGAGCCCGAACCGGACCCGGCAGGTGCCGCGCTCCTCGGCGTCCGCGCCGGCACCGGCCGAGTCGCCGGCGATGCCCTGTTGCAAGCTGGCCAAGTCTACTCCGCTACGCACGCACGCGCGCATCGGTCTTCTTCGAGGCAGCGCAACCCGACGAACGCCGGCGCTCCAGCTTCGATCCCGCCGAAGAGGGTCAACGCCGCGGAAAGCATTTCCGATGATCCTTCTTCAACCGGCAAGCCCGCATTGTCGGGTCCTGAGGGAGCCGGCGATGCAGCAAGAGATGGTGGCGCGCGCGATCGACCTGCTGCTCGTCGCCGCCCTTTTCGCCGGCCAGGCGGCGATTGCCCTCGGGGCGGTACCGCTGCCCTTCTAGCTCTCCGGTCCGACCACGAAGCAGCCGCGGCCGGTCGCCGTGATGCGCGCGCAAAGCTCCCGCGCCGCCACCTCGTCCTCGATCCCGCCGATGCGCACCCGGTTGAGGCCGCCGCGAAGCTGGTGGATCGGGGTCAGCCGAGCCAGCTCGGGCACTCCGCTCTCCAGAGCGCGAAGATGGGCCTCCGCCGCCACCGTGTCGCGGAAGGCGCCGACCTGGACCTTCCAGATCCCCCCCGGCGGCGGCGCCGAAGAGGCGGCGGCCGGCGCCGCGGCGCCCCGAGCGGCGGGCCGCGCCTGCATGCCGGCCGGCGCGCTCGCCACCTTCTGGGCGATGCGGGCGGCGAAGGCAGGCTGGGGTTCGCCGTCCAGGGCCGATGAAAGCGCTCCGGTCGTCAGCACCGCTCCGGTGGCCGCCGCCAGCGCCAGCGCGGCGACCGGCCAGGACCGCGACGGGCGATAGCGCCGCACCGCTGCCGTTGCGGCCTGACGCTCCTCGGCGATCAGGATCTTCTGGTGGCGAATGCTTTACGTCCTTTCTCGAAGGGCTGGCCGGAACCGCCAAAAGTCACTCAAGGTTCCAGATGACGCGGTCAGTCGCCTCCGCCATGCGGCGGCGTTGATGGACGGGGGCTGACCAGGGACCTTCTGCACGATTTCTCCTTTTTCCGGGCATCGGGGCTGCAAGGCCATGTGCGAGAAGGAAGGCTGACATTCCCATGGCGAGGGCGAGGAAGATGACGGGACAAGAACGGACGGGCGGCGGGAGCCAAGGCTGGCGGATGGCGGTTTGGGGCGGCGCGGCGGCGCTGATGCTCGCACCGGCGGCCGCGGCCCGGCTGACCGACGAGATGGCGTGGGACTCGGCCGATTTCCTCCTCGTCGCGATGATGCTCGCCGCCGCCGGCGGCGCCTGGGAGCTGGCAATGCTCAAAACCCGAAGCCGGGCCTATTCCGCCGGAGCGATCGTCGCGGCCGGCGCGGCGCTCCTGCTCTTCCTCGTCAACGGAGCGGTCGGATATATCGGCGGCGAGGACGATCCCGTGAACCTGGTCTTCTTCGGGGTCCTCACGCTCGCTTTGGGCGGGGCGATCATCGTTCGCTTCCGGCCCGAGGGGATGGCCCGGGCCATGGCCGTCACTGCCGGCGCCCAGGTCGTCGCCGGGGCGCTGGCGCTGGCGATGGTGCCGGACGTCCGCGGCTTCCTGATCGGGACCGCGATGTTCGTGCCGCTTTGGCTGCTCTCGTCCTGGCTGTTCTCCCGGGCGGCGCGGGAAGAGCGGCCCTAAGCCCCTGAACTCCTCAACCTATTCGTGTCGCAGTGGGAGGAGAAAGGCGTAACTGACTGAGACTGTTCGCGAACAATCTGCTCACCTCGACATGGGAAAGGCGCGAAGCTTCTTCCGATTGAACTTCCCAAGCCTCGATAGACAAATATTTTATCGGGTTTACGCATTGTAAAGTCGGCGTTTCTAACGTTCGCCGGTACTCGGGGGGGAAATCGATGCCGGCTTATATCCGCACGCGGAGCGAATTCGCGGTCAACAGCTTCACTGCGCTCAACCAAGTCGCGCCTAGCGTCGCGACTTTCGCGGACGGCGGCTTCATCATCGCCTGGGGGACCTCCGATCCGGCTCAGGACGGCAGCGACAGCGCGATCAAGGCGCAGCTTTTCGATTCCGCCGGACGCAAGGTCGGGCCCGAATTCCTGGTCAACGCCACCAGCGCCGGCCCCCAGTTCACCGCGGAAGTGGCGACTCTCTCCGGCGGCACCTTCGTCGTCACCTGGATCAGCCTCGCCCCCGACGGCGCCTATTCCGTCAGAGCGCAGATATTCGACCGCAACGGCGGCGCGATCGGAAGCGAATTCCAGGTCAATCCGGCCGGCTCGCAATCTACCTTCACGCCCAACATCGCCGCGCTTTCCAATGGCGGGTTCGTCGTGAGCTGGGATCAAGGCGGAGACGTGAAGGCGCAGATCTTCGGAAGCACCGGGTCGCCCGTGGGATCCGTGTTCACGATGAACACGAAGACCGACTACAGCCAGGAATATGGCGACATGACCGCCCTTGCCGGCGGCGGCTTCGTCGCGACCTGGCGCACCAGCGACAGCACGGCGGACGGCAGCAGCTACGCCCTCAAGGCGCAGGTATTCAGCGCCACCGGCGCCAAGGTGGGGCTGGAGTTCCTGGTGAACAGCCAGGGGACGAGCTACCAATATTCGCCGTCCATCACGGCCCTTTCAAGCGGCGGCTTCGTGGTCACCTGGCAAACGGGCGACACCGCCCAGGACGGCAGCGCCACCGCCATCAAGGCGCAGATCTTCTCCGCATCGGGCGCCAAAGTCGGGGCGGAGTTCCTCGTGAACACCCAGGCCGCGGACACCCAGCAGAGCCCGGTCGTCACCAGCGTCCCCGGGGGCGGCTTCCTGGTGGCCTGGCAGACGCTCAACGCCGCGCAGGACGGCAGCGGCGCCGCGATCAAGGCCCAGATGTTCGATTCGAGCGGGACGAAGGTCGGCGGCGAGATGCTGGTCAACACGCTGGCCACCGGTTCGCAGTCGATGCCGGATCTCGCCACGCTCGCGGACGGGAGGGTGATCGCGACCTGGACGAGCGAGAGCGGAGACAATAGCGGCCCTTCGGTCCGGGCCCAGATACTGGGGACCGAGCTCGCCGCCCCGCTCGCGAATACCGCGCCCACCATCATCACGAACGGCGGCGGTACGTCGGTGATTCTCACCCAGGACGAAGGCGTGGCGGCGGTCACCACGGTCGTCGCCTCGGACGACGGCGAGCCGACCAACCTGCGCTATTCGATCACCGGCGGGGCCGACGCGGCGAAGTTCATGATCAGCGCCACGACCGGAGTACTCGCCTTCAAGTCGAATCCCGACCATGTGCAGGGCGGCGACAACGTCTACGACGTCATAGTCACGGCGAGCGACGGGCAGCTCACCGACTCCCAGTCGTTCACGATCACGCTGAGGCACGTCAATTACGTCACGATCGTCTCCGACGGCGGCTACGACTGGGCGAGCCTTTCGGTGGACGAGAACCAGACGGCGGTGACGATCGTCGCCGCGGTCGACGACGACGGCGTCCCGCTCACTTATTCGATCACTGGCGGGCAGGACGCGGCATTCTTCACGATCGATGCTCAAACGGGGGAGCTGAGCTTCACCGTCGCGCCCGACTATGAGGCGCCGGCGAACGCCTACGGGGACAATGTCTATTATGTGAAGGTGACGGCGACCGACGGGACTAGGAGCGACACTCAGGAGCTCGCCGTCCAGGTCAACGACGTCGAGGAGCCGGACGGCTTCGCCATCGTGTCCGACGGCGGCGGAGACCAGGCGGAAGTCTCGATCCCCGAGAACAGCCTGCAAGTGACCACCGTCGCCGTCAGCGGCGCGGCTGGGCCGGTTACCTATGAGATCGTCGGCGGCGCCCACAGCGAATATTTCGCGATCGATCCGGAGACGGGAATCCTCTCTTTCCTCAGCCCGCCCGATCACGAGGCCTATCGCTACGACCCCTATCCTTCGCCTTATCCTTATTATCCGAGCTATGTTTACAACGTGATCGTCCGCGCCAGCGACGGCGTCTATTCGGACGATCAGGATCTGCAGGTGATCGTCGAGAATGTCGACGAGGCGCCGGTCTTCTACTCCTTCGGAGGAGAGGCCGAGGTCGCGCTGCCGGTCGCGGAGAACAGCCTCGTCGTCGGAACCGTCGTCGCCTACGACGACGACAGCTTCAGCTCGTCGATCACCTATTGGCTCGCCGGCGGCGCCGACGGCGCGCTGTTCGAGGTCGACTCGCTCAGCGGCGAGCTCCGCTTCAAGCAGGCCGCCGATTATGAGGCGAGGGGCGACGCCGACGGCGACAATGTCTACGAGGTCGTGGTCGAGGCCCTCTCGAGCCAGCTGAGCGCCACCCAGTCCTTCTGGATCTATGTCCGCAACGAGGCCGAGCAGACTGTCATCACCTCGGGCGGCGGCGA
>DASVTA010000257.1:0-8709 GCA_036387815.1 Allosphingosinicella sp. | reverse complement strand
GGGCTTGAGGCTGACCAGATATTCGCGGCCCCTCAGCGCGAGCTGGCCCAGGCCCACCTTCTTGGTGCGCCTGAGCGCCTCGCGAAGGACGATGAACGCCTCCTCGGCGAGGTCGTCCGCGGGAACGACGAAATAGGGCTTTTCATAATAAAGCGGGTCGATCTCGTGGACGTCGACGAACTGGGTGAGCTCGAGCGTCTTCTTGCTCTCCAGCTTCACCGCCTCCAGCTCGTCGTCGTTGAGGAGGACGTAGCTGCCCTTCTCATATTGGAAGCCCTTGACGATCTCCTCCGGGTCGACCGGGCCGACGCCGGGCACGACCTTCTCATATTTGACCCTTTTGCCGGTCGGCTCGTGGATCTGGTTGAAGGCGATGGTCGCGCCGCTCTTGGTGGCGGAGAATATCTCGACGGGGATGGAGACCAGGGCGAGCCTGATCTGTCCCTTCCAATAGGCGCGTGCGGCCATGCGTGCGGCTCCCGATTCGATTCGTCGCCGATTCAATCCCCGGGAGGGGGAGGGGTTCCGTACGGGGACGGAAGGTGCGGCGCCGCCGGACCTACGGGCGAAAGGTGATCGAGCTGACGACCGAGTCTCTGGTGGGCTTGCCGTCGCCGCCGAGCGCCGGCCGAAACTTCGCCCGGATCTTCAGCAACGCACAGACCTGGCTGTCGAGCACCGGCACGCCGCTGGTACTTGTGACGGTGCAGTCCGCCACCCGGCCGTCTTCCTGGATCAGCAGGGTGAATTCCACCCTGCCGCCCTGAACCTTGCGATAGGCGCTTTTGGGATAGTCGTTGGAGCTGAAAAGCTTGACCAGGTTGGCCATGGCCCTGGTCGCGTGCCGCCCGGTCCCTTCCATGCCGATGCCGTACTCGTGCCTCAGGTCGGCGACGCATTGGTCCAGGAGCTTCATCATCGGCTCCATCTCCGACAGAGCGAACGCCTCGTTCAGGCCCTCGGAGCGCAGGGAGAGGGTCTTGGCCTGTCGCACCATGGCGAACTCGGCGGAGGGCATGTTCAGGAGATAGATGCGCTGTTTCGCGTTCGCAGTGAACATCATCAGGCTGGTCTGGAGCGGGGGGCGCTCGCCGACGGCGATGGTGGCATCCACCTGCTCGGGCAGGGTCCAGCCAGAGTCGCGCAAGACCGCCACCTGCATGACTTCACCACGCGCAGGGGCCTTGAGGAGAAGCTGGGGAGACCCGCCGCCGGTGCCGTAGCCGCGAAGGGCGAGACATTGCGAGTTGGCGGTACGGACGTGCCATTTTCCAGACGGCGCGCGCGGCTCAGGCGCGGCTTGGGCGAGCGACGCCGACGCCAGCGCCGCGCAAAAGACGGTGTGCCTGAAGATCATAGAGCCCCCACCGTTGCTCCCTACCACGGATGCCCGGCGGCGGCAGTCGGAACTGTCCCCGGATCGGAGCAAACCGGCACCTGACCGGTTACCGCCGTGCGCGAGGCGGCGGCGACTCGCCAGCGCGTATCCGCCGGCTCAGGGCATTCGCCAGACGACCGCCCCGACCAGCGCGTCCTTGGCCGGCTTGCCGTCGTGCCCGAGGGCGGGTTCGAACCTGGCCCGGATCTTCAGCATCGCGCAGGCCTGGGCGTCCAGCGACGGGACTCCGCTGGTCTGGACGATCGTGCAGTCCGCCACCCGGCCGTCTTCCCGGACCAGAAGTGCGAACTCGACCCTGCCGCTCTGCCTGTTGCGGCGGGCGACCGCGGGATAGTCGTCGGAGCTGAAGAGCTTGGCGAGGTTGGCCTTGGCCCTGCTCCGAAGCCCGGCGGGCTCCGCGCCTTGCGCGGCGACGTTGAACACGCGCCGAAGGTCCGCGACGCACCGGTCCATCACCTTCATCAGCGGCTCCATTCCCGACAATGCGAAGCTTTCGTTGAGGCCGGCGGACCGAACGGAGAGGCTCTTCGCCTGCCGGACCGTCGAGAATTCCGCGGACGGCATGTTCAGGAGATAGACTCGCTCCTTCAAGCCCTCGGGAGTGAACATCATCATGCTCGTCCTGAGCGGGCGGCGCTCACCAACGGCAACGGTGGCGTCCACCTGCTCAGGCGCCGTCTTGGGAGCGCTGCGCAGGACCGCCACCTGCATGACCTCGCCGAGCGCCGGAGCCTTGAGGATCAATTGCGGCGACCCGCCTTCGGAGCCGTAGTTCCGGCTGGCGACACATTGGGCTTCATCGAAATTGACATGCCATTTTCCGCTCGGCGTGCGCGCCTCGGGAGCGGCTCTGGCCGGGGCCGCCAGCCCCACCGCCAGGCCGAGACAACAAAACATGGGCCTGAGAATCATGATACCTCCACCGAAGCGAATTCAAACCGGGATTTCCGTCGTGTACTTGACCTGCCTCAGGGCGAAATTGCTCGCCGCATGGGCGACGCTCGGATGCGCGAGCACTCCGCGCATGATGAAGCGGTCATAGTCGGCGACGTCCTTCACCGCGATGCGCAGCAGATAATCCCACTCGCCCGACATGGCGTAGCATTCGACGATCTCCTCCCGGGACTGGATGAAATCCTCGAAATCGCCGCGCGCCTCGACCGTCTGGCGGGCCATCCGGACCTGGCACAGCACGTTGACCGAACGGCCCAGCGCCTCCGGGCTGGCGATCCGGACGGCCCGCCCGAGCACACCCGCTTTCTCGAGGCTCCTGACCCTGCGCCACACCGAGGCCGCCGAAGCGCCGACCCGTTCCGCGAGGGCGGCGTGGCTGAGGCTCGCGTCGCGCTGCAATTCGCGAACGATCCGCCGGTCCACAGCGTCCAGACGATCACCTTCTTTCACCTCTAGGCGATTACAAGAATGGCCGTTTCAAATCCATCCCCTCGCTCGGCGAGTCTGATACGCAATTCGAACCCAAGCGGCTTAAAGGGCGTTTCAGCCTGTACGAAGGGAATGCGGATGGACGATTCATTTCTGCTCAGCGGAAGTCCGCTTCTTTTCGACCGGCTCGAGGAGCAGAAATCGGATTCACTGCTTCAGCTGATCGCGCTTTGCGACGCCGACCCGCGCACCGACAAGATCGACGTCGGAGTCGGCGTATACCGCGATTCCGCCGGCGGCACTCCGATCCTGAGGGCGGTGAAGAAGGCCGAGCGGCTGCTCTGGGAGCGGCAGGAGACCAAGGCCTATCTCGGCTCGCAGGGCGATGCTCGGTTCACCGAGTTGATCCGGCCCATCGTCTTCGGCGAGGCGGGAGCGGCGGACGAACGGCTCGTTGGCCTTCAGACGCCCGGCGGCTGCGGCGCGCTCCGCCTCGGCGCCGAGCTCGTCGCCAAGGCCAATCCCAAGGCCCGGATCCTCGTTGGGCAGCCGACCTGGCCCAACCACGGCCCGCTGATCGAATGCGCCGGCGTCGAAATGGTCCCCCACCCTTATTACGACCCGGCGAGCCGGCGGATCCTGTTCGGCGAGATGATGGACGCCCTGGAGAAAGCCGAAGCGGGCGACCTCGTCCTCCTCCACGGCTGCTGCCACAACCCGACCGGCGCCGATCTCTCTCCGGGCCAGTGGGCCGAAGTGGCGGACGTGGTGCAGCGCCTTGGCCTCATCCCCTTCGTCGACCTCGCCTATCAGGGCCTCGGCCACGGCCTCGAAGCCGATGCGGCGGGAGTCCGGCTTGTCGTCGGCAAGGCGGAGCAGGCGCTGGTGGCGCAGAGCTGCGACAAGAATTTCGGAGTCTATCGCGAGAGGGTCGGCAACCTCTTCGTCAAGGCGCCGAGCGCGAAGGCGGCGCGGGTGGTCTTCGGCAATTTGCTCCAGCTCTCGCGCACCATGTGGTCGATGCCGCCGGACCATGGCGCGGCTTTGGTCCACATGGTCCTCGAGGATCCCGAGCTCCGCTCCGACTGGGATTCGGAGCTCAAGGAAATGTGCGGCCGAATCAGGAGCTTGCGGGCCAAACTTGCCGCCTATGACGAGCGGCTGGCCTATATCGACGGGCAGAACGGGATGTTCTCCATCCTTCCGCTGAGCCAGGCCCAGGTCCTGGAGCTGCGCGAGGAGAAGGGCATCTACATGGCGAACAGCGGCCGCTTCAACGTCGTCGGCCTTTCCGACGATAATGTTGATATTTTCGCCGCGGCGGTGGTGGAGAAGATGGATGGCTGAAAGTGGAGAAAAGGTGAGGAATCGCCAGGAATCGCCACATTCCGCTTATGATTGGCGCCGAATCGCCTATCTCGTCCACGTCAGCCGCGCGTTGGACAAGCTCGAGGAGGAGCGGCTCGTCCCCGAGCGCAAGATCCTCTATCAATTCTCGGCGCGCGGCCACGACATGGCCCAGGCGCTGCTCGGAAGCCGGCTCACCCACCGCCGCGACGCCACCTGCGGATATTACCGGTCGAGGCCGCTCCTGCTCTCGCTCGGAGTCCCGGTCGAGGACGCGCTCGGCTCCGGGATGGGCCGGGAGGGGGGCTATTCGGACGGGCGGGACATCGGCGTGGTCTTCAACTATCCCAATCCCGGCGGCGCGCCGGCCCTGCCGATGTCGGGCGGAGTGGGCGCGCAATATACGCCGACGGCCGGCTGGGCGCAGGCGATCCGTTATTATGGCGAAGTGCTCGGCGAGCGCTCCTACGAAGGCGCGATCGCGGTGGTGCTCGGCGGGGACGCCTCCTGCGCGACCGGGGGCTTCTGGTCGGCGCTCACCATCGCCACCACCCAGAAGCTGCCGATGCTCTTCTACGTCGAGGACAACGGCTTCGGAATCTCGGTCCCCTCGAGCTTCCAGACGCCCGGCGCCGACATCGCCAGGAACCTCGCGAGCTTCGGCAACCTCGCCATCTTCGCGGGCGACGGCACCGAGCCCGCGGAGGCGGCGGAGCTGATCGACCGCGCCGTCGCCCACGTTCGTGGGGGGAGCGGACCGGCGCTGCTCCGGCTGACCGTCCCCAGGCTCCAGGGCCACAGCTTCCAGGACACCCAGGCTTACAAGCCCGAGGATCTGGTCCGCGAGGAATGGACCCGCGATCCTCTGCCCAAGCTCAAGGCGCATCTCCTCGGCGCGCTGCTGGGCGAGGAGGAGTGGGACGCGATCGAGGCGAAGGCGCAGGCGGACGTCGAGGAGGCCCGCCACGCGGCCGAGGCCCGCGGAGTCTCCGATCCGGAGCGGGTGCTCGACCACGTCTTCTACGACGGCGAGATGCAGAAGATGGGCGGGCAGTGGACCCACGGCTACCGGGCGCCGCGAAGCCACGAGGAGCCCAAGCCCGAAGGCCAGCGGATCAACATGGTGACGGCGATCCGCCGAACCCTCGACCATGAGCTCGGGATCAACCCCAGGGTCGTCCTCTTCGGCGAGGATATCGGCCCCAAGGGCGGAGTCCACGCCGTCACTCTCGGGCTCCAGGAGAAGCACGGCGCGGCCCGGGTCTTCGACACCAGCCTCAACGAGGAAGGAATCATCGGCCGCGCCGTCGGGATGGCCATCGCCGGCCTGATGCCGGTGCCCGAGATCCAGTTCCGCAAATATGCCGAGCCCGCGACCGAGCAGATCAACGATTGCGGCACGATGCGCTGGAGGACCAACAACCGCTTCGCCGCTCCGATGGTCCTTCGAATACCCGGCGGCTTCTTCAAGTGCGGCGATCCCTGGCACAGCCAGACCAACGAGGTCGCCTTCGTCCACAATCCAGGCTGGCAGGTGGCGGTGCCGTCCAACGCCGAAGACGCGGTCGGGCTTCTGCGCACCGCTCTGCGCGGCAACGATCCCGTCATCTTCTTCGAGCACCGGGCCATGCTCGACGACAGCTGGGCGCGGCGTCCCTATCCCGGCGACGGCTACGTCCTCCCGTTCGGCCGCGCCAGGAAGGTCCGGCAGGGCGACGACATCACCATCGTCACCTGGGGCGCGATGGTGCCGCGCTGCGAGGAGGCGGCGAAGGCGGTATCCGCCGACGTCATCGACCTTCGGACCCTGATGCCCTGGGACAAGGAGATGGTGCTGGAAAGCGTGCGCCGAACCCGCCGCTGCCTCATCGTCCACGAGGATCTTCGCACCGGCGGCTTCGGCGCCGAGATCGCCGCCGTCGTCGCCGACGAGGCCTTCCTCGACCTCGACGCTCCGGTGGCGCGGGTGACGATGCCCGACATCCCGAGCCCACATAACCCGGTGCTTCTCAACTGGGCGGTGCCCAGCGTCGAGCGGATCCGGACCAAGATCGAAGAGCTGGTGGGGTTTTGAGGATGAGGCTGGAGCCGTGCGGAAGCCTCATCGTCATCCCGGCGAAGGCCGGGATCCCAGCGATAATGAGGCACTGCCGGATGAGCTGGGACCCCGGCCTTAGCCGGGGTGACGGCTTGGGGGAGCCGTCATGATCGACGTCGTCGTTCCCGAGGAGCAGGAGGGCACGCAGGCGGTCGTCCGCGCCTGGCTGAAGAAGGTCGGCGACCGGGTCGAGATCAACGATCCCCTGGTCGAGCTCGAGACGGACAAGGTCGCGATGGAGGTACCGGCGCCCGCCGCCGGAGTGCTCCGCGAGATAGTGCTGGAGACGGATTCGAAGGCGGTGCCGGGGGCGGTGCTCGGGCGGATCGCGGTGGAGCAGGAGGATGAGGCTCCCGTCATCCCGGCGGAAGCCGGGACCTCGGGCCGAGGAGTCCCGGCGGGTCTCCCCGAGATCCCGGCTTCCGCCGGGATGACGGAAAGGGCGGAGATCCCGGCTTCCGCCGGGATGACGGAGATGCGCCTTTCGCCCTCCGTGCGCCGCGCCCTCCTCCAGCACGATATCGACCCTTCGCGGATCGAAGGCACCGGCCGCGACGGGCGCATCACCCGCGCCGACGTCGACCGCGCCGTCGCCGCCGCGACGAAGGTGCAGGAGGGACCCCGCACCACCGCCCAGCCGGCCGTCGTCCCGGCGGAAGCCGGGACCTCGGGGAGACCCGCCGAGACTCCTCGGCCCGAGGTCCCGGCTTCCGCCGGGATGACGGGGGAGGGCGGGACGGCAGGGGAGGCCCCCACGGCGGGGATCGCGTCGCACAGCGTTCCGCACGACCGGATGCGCGTCAGGATCGCGGAGAACATGCTCGCCTCGGTCACTCGGGCGCCGCACGTCACCGCCGTGTTCGAGGCCGATTTCAGCGCCATCATCGCGCATCGCGAGGCGCACAAGGCGGCCTGGGCGAAGAAGGGCGTCAAGCTCACCTACAGCGCCTATATCGCCGCCGCCGCCGCCGAGGCGATGAAGGCCGCGCCCGCGATCAACAGCCGCTGGCACGAGGACCGGCTGGAGATTTTCGACGACATCAACATCGGCGTCGGCACGGCGCTCGGCGAGAAGGGCCTGATCGTGCCCGTGCTCCGCAACGTCCAGACCCTGTCGCTCAAGGGGATCGCCGCCGGGCTGGAGGCGCTCATCGAGAAAGCGAGGGCGGAGCGGCTCACCGCCCGCGACGTCTCCGGCGGCACCTTCACCATCTCCAACCACGGAGTCTCCGGCTCCCTCTTCGCCGCCCCGATCATCATCGCCCAGCCGCAATCGGCGATCCTGGGCGTCGGCAAGCTCGAGAAGAGGGTGGTGGTGCGCGAGGTGGGCGGAACCGACGCCATCCTCATCCGCCCGATGGCCTATGTCTCGCTCACCATCGACCACCGGGTGGTGGACGGGCACCAGACCAACGCGTGGCTCACGCGGTTCGTGGAAGTGCTGGAGGGGTGGCCGGCGGAGTAGCTTGCCTCCCCATGCGCAGCATGGGGAGGGGGACCAGGCAACGCCTGGTGGAGGGGTAATTGGCCGAAGAGTCGGCGGTTCCCGCTGGAATCTCTGGCGTCCGTGCCTTCTACCCCTCCACCACCCTCCGGGTGGTCCCCCTCCCCATCTGCGATGGGGAGGCAGATTATTCGAACAATTCCCTCAGCTCCCCCTTCATGATCTTGCCGTTGGCATTCCTCGGCAAGGGGTTGGGGAGGAAGGCGATTCGCACCGGGGTCTTGAACACCGCCAGCCGCTCTCGAACCCAGGCCTTCAATTCCTCCTCGCTCGCCTCAGCGCCCGGAGCCAGGTGAACCACCGCCGCCGGTTCTTCGCCGAGCGTCCGGTGGGGGAGGCCGATCAGCGCCGCGTCGGTGACGGCGGGATGGTCGAAGAGGACGTTCTCCACCTCGATCGAATAGATGTTCTCGCCGCCGCGGATGACCGTGTCCTTGGCCCGGTCGACGATATAGAGGAAGCCTTCCCCGTCGAGGCGAGCGAGGTCGCCGGTGCGGACCCAGCCGTCGACGAAGGTGGCGGCGCTCGCCTCGGGCTGGTTCCAATAGCCTTTGACGATCTGCGGGCCGCGCGCCCACAATTCGCCCACCTCGCCGGCCGCGAGCGCGCTCGTCCCGTCAAGCGACATGATCTTGAGGTCGGCGACCGGAACCGGCGGACCGGCGCTTTCGGGGCGGTTCAGATAATCCTCGCCGACATGGCTCGTCACCGTCGCCGTCGTCTCCGTCATCCCCCAGCCGTTGCCGGGCAGGGCCCCGAACGTCTCCCAGATCTTCCTGACCAGCTCCGGGGCCGCGGGCGCTCCGCCGTAGCTGATCTGCTCGAGGCTGGAGAGGTCGAAGCGGGCGCGTTCGGGGTGCTCGAGCAGCTGCCAGGCGATCGTGGGCACTCCGCCCGTCATCTGGACCCGCTCCCGCTCGATGATCGCCATCGCCTCGAGCGGATCCCATTTGCGCATGAAGACGAGGCTGTGGCCCG
>DASVTA010000256.1:0-2054 GCA_036387815.1 Allosphingosinicella sp. | reverse complement strand
ATGACGGTTCAGGGCCTTGGCGCTCCGTCCTTGTACCTTTCGAACCACGCCAGGATCGCCGCGGCCTTGGCGCCCGCCTGCGAGGGCCGAGCGGCGATTCCGCCATGGCTTGCCGCCGGCACCTTGACGAGGGCGGTCGGCACGCCCCTCAGCTGAAGCGCGGTATAATATTGTTCGGCTTCGCTCGGCGGGGTCCGGTAATCCTGGCTGCCGACCACGACCAGCGTCGGGGTCTTCACATTGCCGACCAGCGACAAGGGCGAGCGCGCCCAGAAGGCCGGCTGGTCCTCCCACGGAAACTTTCCGAACCAGTAGCGCGAGAAATAGCCCGGAACGTCCGCGGTCAGCACCTGGCTGGTCATGTTCACCACCGGCTTCTGGGTGGCGGCGGCCTTGAACCTGTCGGTCTTGCCGACGATCCAGGCGGTGAGCACGCCGCCCCCGGAGCCGCCGGTGACGAAAAGCCGGTCGGGATCCGCGAAGCCGCCCGCGATGGCGGCGTCCACCGCGGCGATGAGATCGTCATAGTCCCGGCCTGGATAGGCGCGGTGGATGAGGTTGGCGAACTCCTCGCCATAGGAGGTCGAGCCTCTCGGATTGACCGAAAGCACGGCATAGCCGGCGGCGGCGTAGAGCTGGTTATCGGTCGAGAAATGCGGTCCGTAGGCCGCGAACGGCCCGCCGTGGATCTCGAGGATCAGCGGCACGCGCCGCCCTTCAGTCCATGCCGGCGGCAGGGTCAGCCAGCCTTCGATCTCGCGGCCGTCGAACGATCTGGCGGAGATCCGGCGGACTTCGCCGAGGCGCTTGCCGCCGAGCAGCTCGCCGTTGAGCCGGGTGAGCTGCCGCCGCGCGCCGCCGCGGACCACCGCCACATCGGGCGGGCGGCTGGCGCTGCCGCTCATCACCGCCACCGAGCCGTCGCGCGCCACGCTGAAGCTGCCGCCGGTATAAGGCCGGTCGAGCGAGGCTCCGCTCAGCCCCTCCGCGACCGTCCGGATCGAGCCGTCGAGCCCGACCCGAGCGACCTTGCGTGTCCCGCGATCCTCGAAGGCGACGAAAATGGAGCGGCCGTCTGCCGCCCAGCGGGGGGAGTCGACGCTCCGATCGAGCGAGGTGGTGAGCGGGCGCCGGCCGGAGCCGTCGAGCATCATCACGTAGAGGAGGGTGTTCTGATAGCCCAGCTCCTTGTCGTCGAAACCGGTATAGGCGACCATCCGGCCGTCCGGCGAGACGACCGGCTCTCCGTCCGGGCCGTTGCGATCGGTGAGGGCCCGGATGTTGCCGGTGAGGTCGAGGGCGTAGACTTCGGTGTTGACCGGATCGAGCTCCCAGCGCGCCGTCCGGTTGCTGCTGAACAGGATGGTGTTGCCGTCCGGAGTCCAGCTCAGCGGGCCGTTGTCGTGGAAGGCGCCGAAGCTCAGCTGTCGGGGTGCGCCGCCGTCCGCGGAAACGAGGAAGATGTGGCTGAAGCCCGGCTTCAGATAGCCTTCCTCGTCCGTCCGGTAGGTGACGTTGCCGTGAATCTCGAGCGGGGCCGCCCATTGCGCCCCTTCGGGCTTGGGAGGGAGCGCCCCAAGCTTCATTCCCTCCCCGGGGACATGCATCGTATAGGCGATGTGACGCCCGTCCGGGGACCAGGCGAGGCTGGTCGGCGAGTCCGGCAGGCCCGTGATCCTCACCGATTCGCCGCTCGTCATCCAGCGCACGAACAATTGCGCGGCTCCGCCCTCGGCGGTGGAGATGTAGGCGAGGCGCTTGCCGTCGGGCGACCAGCGCGGCTGGCTGTGGGCGCCGGGGCCGGCGGCGAGCGGCGCCTGCTCCCCGGTGCGGGCGTCCACCAGCCAGATGGTCGGCCGCATGCGATCGGTCATGATGTCGCCGGAGCGGCGGACGTAGGCGATCCTCGATCCGTCGGGGCTGATCTGGGGATCCGTGGCGGCTTCGAGCGAGAAGAGGTCGCGCGCCTCCAAAGTGCGCGACGGTTCCTGGGCGGCGGCGGGCGCGGCGAACAGCAGCAGGATTGCAACGGCTTTTCGGATCATCTCGGGCCC
>DASVTA010000255.1:0-1796 GCA_036387815.1 Allosphingosinicella sp. | reverse complement strand
CGCGCTGGCCTTTCCCGGCAATGCCGATCTGATCGAGGAGGCGAAGATCGGGGTTCTGCTCGGCTCGCTGGCTTCGGCGATCACCGGTTTCCTCATCCTCCGCTTCTCCAGGCCCGCTCCGGACCATGGCGACGAGGAAGCGGAGCAGGACGTCGAGATCGACGCGGACGGCGACGTCGAACGGGTGGAGGAACGCACGGCATGAAATATTTGGCGATATTGATGGCGCTGCTGCTGGCGGCCTGCGTCTCGAGCGACCGGGGCCGCGAGAGCCTCGACTCGATCGCGAGCGACTATGTGAAGCTCCAGCTCGCCATCGGCGAGAAGGAGGAAGGCTATATCGACGCTTATTACGGCCCGGCCGACTGGCGGGCCGAGGCGAAGCTGGCGCCGCGCCCGCTGTCCGAACTCGCCGAGCGCGCCGCCGTCCTCACCGTGCGCCTGCGCAGCCTTTCCGATGCCCGGCTCGAGCCGATGGAGCGGCGGCGGCGCGATTTCCTGCTCGCCCAGCTCAAGGCCGCCTCCACCCGCCTCAGGATGATGCAGGGCGAGAAGCTCGCCTTCGCCGACGAGGCGGAAGGGCTGTTCGGCATTCGCCCCGAGCTGAAGCCGCTCTCGGCCTACGATCCGGTGCTCGCCCGCCTCGACCGGCTGGTCCCGGGCAAGGGGCCCCTCGAGGAGCGGGTCGGCGCCTTCCAGGCACGCTTCGAAATCCCACGCGACCGGCTCGACGCGGTGATGCGGGCCGCGATCGACGAATGCCGCCGCCGGACCGTCCGCCACATCCCGCTGCCGGCGAAGGAGCGCTTCACGCTCGAATTCGTGACCGGCAAGAGCTGGGGCGGCTACAATTGGTACAAGGGGGATTCGAACAGCCTCATCCAGGTCAACACCGATCATCCGGTGCGGATCAGCCGGGCCGTCGATCTCGGCTGCCACGAGGGTTATCCCGGCCACCATGTCTACAATTTGCTGCTCGAGGAGAATCTCGCCAGGAAGCGGGGCTGGGTCGAGTTCACCCTCTATCCGCTCTACTCGCCGCAAAGCTTCATCGCCGAAGGGTCGGCCAATTACGGCAAGGAGCTCGCCTTTCCCCGCGATGAAAGGCTCCGCTTCGAAACGGCGGTCCTCTATCCGCTCGCCGGGCTCCCGGCGAAGGACGCCGCCGCCTATTTCCAGCTGGAGGAAGCGATGCAGGCGCTCGCCGGAGCGCGCTTCACCATCGCCCGCGAATATCTCGAAGGCCGGATCGACCGGACCCGGGCGGTCGAGCTGGCGCGCAAGTACCAGCTCGTCTCCAAGGCCCGGGCGGAGCAGTCGGTCGCCTTCACCGACCAATATCGCTCCTACGTGATCAATTACGGCCTCGGCATGGAGATGGTGCGAGCGGCGGTGGAACGTGCGGGCCCGGATCCGGCGGCGCGCTGGGCGGCGATGGCGAGGATCCTGTCCGAGCCGACGCTGCCGTCGGACCTGGCGCCATGACGAGTGGCTTGGAAACCCCTCTCCCGTTCTTCACGGGAGAGGGGTTTGTCGGCCTCACCTCATGAAAGTCTTCTGGGACGAGCGTCAGCGCAGCCACGCGCCGGCGCAGGAGCTGCACAACGGCGGCTTCATGCCGTTCGCCGAGCATTGCGGACGAGTGGAGTCGATGCTCGCATCGCTCGGCGCGACTCACGCCGTGGCCGACCAGGGCGAAGGCCCGCTGCTCCGGGTCCATCCGCGGGCCTATCTCGATTTCCTCAAGTCCGCCTTCGCCGACTGGAAGGCGGCGGGGCGGCCCGGCGACGCGTCGG
>DASVTA010000254.1:0-6606 GCA_036387815.1 Allosphingosinicella sp. | reverse complement strand
GGTGGAGCGGCTGGCCGGAGTCTCGGTTGGAAGCGACGAGGCCGCGCGCGCGGTCAGAACGGCGATGAGCAATGGCTGAGGAAAACCCCAAGGACGTCCATGTCCGCGAGCCGGGCGCCGAAGGCGCCCCGGCCGGCCACGTAGGCGCGCCGGAGCATCACGAGCTCCCCACCGCTCTGGGCCTCGACGCTCCGCAGTGGATCGCGCTGGCGATGGTGGTGGTCTTCGCCATCCTCCTGTGGAAGCGGGTGCCGGCGATGATCGGCAAGGCGCTCGATTCGAAGATTGCCACGATCCGAGCCCAGCTCGACGAGGCCGCCCAGCTCCGCTCCGAGGCTGAGGCGATCAAGGCCGAATATGAAGCCAAGTCCGCCCAGGCCGACGCGGAAGCCGCGACCCTCCTCGACCGCGCCCGGGCCGAGGCCGAGGGCATCGTCCGCCAGGCCGAGAGCGACGCCTCCGCGCTGGTCGAGCGCCGCGGCCGCATGGCCGAGGACAAGATTGCCGCCGCGGAGCGCGCCGCCTTGGACCAGGTCCGCGCGAAAGCCGCCGCCGCCGCCGCCGCCGCCGCCGAGACGCTGATCCGCGAGAAGCTCGACGCCGGCGCCGACAAGGCTCTGGTCGACCGCACCATCGACGGGTTGGGCACGCGCTAATCGTCATCCCGGCTGACACCGGGATTCTTTTGCGCCCGTGATGGAAATGCAGCTCCGTCTCGTCGCTTGCGGCGAGCACCCGCACCGCTATCATCCCAGCTCGATTCACTTGGGGTAGTGGGATATGCAGGCCGACGAACCGACGCCTAAGCCCGCGGAGCCCCCGCAGCGGAACCAGAATCGCCTCGTTACCTACGTCGCGCCTGCGTTCGTTATCTTCGGAGTTCTCGCCGCGGGAGCTTATTACTACGCTTCCATGAACCAGAAGCAATTGGAGATGGCGGACCAAGCTGCTCGCGCCAATCTTTTCCTCGAGAGCAAAATTGAGGGGCCTTGCAGGATATCCATCAGTGGACGTCGCGAAAATTGCAACTTGGAAGTGTTGCCTACCGATAAAGATAAACACATTACCAATCTATTGGTTCAGTTTCCGCAAGAATATTACCAAGAATCGGGTAAACCAATGAGAGGAACACTGAACGGGGGTAGCATCGATATTGGAGACGGCTTAAAGTACCTTGTAAATCGCTCATACCTATTTACAGGTAAGCCTGGATCGGTAAATTCAATTGTGCCAGTTCCTATCATTATTTACGCTGCCTACGAATTCGAGGGAAAGGAGTATGTTGACAGATCATTATACTGCTTAATGTATAACGCACCACCTATGCTTTCTGGACAAGCGATACCCTTGTCGCTTCTTTATGTCGGCCGCCTCAAACAATCGGTGCCGAAGATAGACTTCGTAATCGATCCGTGGATTGCATCTGAGGTCGGTTTTTCGAAGGAGGAAAGCACCGCGCTCGCATTCGGCTGTCCCGGCCAGCATGGGTTCGTGGTGCACAGTCCGTCAGGGCGTCTGCGCGTGGTCTCCGATGTTTCTCCCGGCGAAGCGCACGCTCCTCGACCAGGCCGGGCCTTCGGATCGACTCCGACGGGCTTCAAGTTCTTCCCGCTTGAGGGCCGCTCGATCCGAATCGAATACTGGCTGGTGGAAATTGGCGGTCCGACCTTCAAGGGACTCGAACTTCCGATTCGGTGAGAAGGCTGTATCGTAGCGCGCAGCCGGAAGGCTGGGGATCCGCGAGAAGCTCGGCGCGGACGCCGACAAGGCCCTGGTCGACCGCACTATCGAAGGCCTCGGCCGGGCCAATTAGACTAGCCCGTCATCCCGGCGAAAGCCGGGATCAACGAACACTGCGGCCTGAAGTCTCGACCGTCCGTGTTCATTCATTCCGGCCTTCGCCAGAATGACGGCTGTGCCATCCGTGCCGAATTCCCCGCCGCTGTGCCGATCGATTTTTCAACGCAACGACGCAACCATGCAAGAGCGCGGAGCGCTCCTCCTCCGCTTTGGATAGCGGCAGGCGCGGCTTCATTGGACCGGCAGAGCCTTTGTCCGCTTCGCGGAATCGTCGCGTCGTTGCGTCGCTGCGTTCAAAATTGAGTTCGCACAGACTCGTTATCCGTGCGGTGCCCGTTTCCGCCAGGCCGCCGCCAGCGCCGCCTCGAGCGCTTCCTCCGGCACCGCCTCCAGCCGAACCAGGGTGCTCCCGCCGCGCCCCCACGCCCCCGCGGCCGGCTTGAACGCCTCGGGCGCGAGGGTCATGAAATCCTCCTGCTGCTCCGGCATCAACGAGGCCATGCCCCATGCCTCATCCGGCGAACCCAGCGTCGCGAAGATCTTGCCGCCGACCCGGAAATCCGCATGGCCCATATGGCTCCCCTCCTCCGAGCCAGGGAAGGCGAGGGCGATGCGGCGGAAATCGTCGGGCGTCGGCACAGCTCACCTTAACATGATCGGCCCCGCCATCTAGATCGACCCTGTGACCGACACTCCGCCGACCGACCGCTTCAACGAGGAGAAGTCCGCTTTCACCGTCCGCGGCAGCGACCAACCGGACCTGGAGGCGGGGGTCGCGGCGATCCGCCAGGTCGTGAAGGGCCTTCCGGTCCGCCCCGGCGTCTACCGGATGCTCGATGCCAAGGGCGACGTCCTCTACGTCGGCAAGGCGCGCGCGCTGAGGAACCGGGTCACCAACTACACGCAGGTGGCGCGGCTGACGAAGCGGCTGCAGCGGATGGTGTCGCAGACCCGATCGATGCAGATCGTCACCACCAACACCGAATCGGAGGCGCTGCTGCTCGAGGCGCAGCTGATCAAGCGCTACCGGCCGCCCTACAACGTCCTCCTCCGCGACGACAAAAGCTTCCCCTTCATCCTGCTCCGCGAGGATCATCCCTTCCCGCAGATCCGCAAGCACCGCGGCGCCCGCCGGCACAAGGGCCAATATTACGGCCCGTTCGCCAGCGCCGGATCGGTCACCCGAACTCTGAACGCGCTCCAGAAACTGTTCCTGCTCAGAAGCTGCACCGACACCTTCCTCGCCACCCGCAAGCGCCCCTGCCTGCTTTACCAGATCCGCCGCTGCTCGGCCCCCTGCGTCGGACGGGTCACTCCGGAGGCCTATGCCGAGCTGGTCCAGGATTCGAAGGATTTCCTCGCCGGCAAGTCGAGCCAGGTCCAGCAGAAGCTCGCCGCCGCGATGAACGAGGCGGCCGAGGCGATGGATTACGAGCTCGCCGCCGTCTTCCGCGACCGCCTCCGCTCGCTCACCTTCATCCAGGGCTCTCAGGCGATCGCGGCGGAGGGGCTCGGCGACGCCGACATCTTCGCTTTGGCCTGCAAGGGCGGGACGATGTGCGTCCAGGCCTTCTTCATCCGCGGCGGCAACAATTGGGGGCACCGGAGCTTCTTCCCGGCCCACACAGCCGAGGTGCCGGAGGCGGAGGTGCTCGCCAGCTTCCTGATGCAATTTTACGAGGAGGTGCCGCCGCCCCGGCAGATCCTGCTCGACCGGGAGGTGCCGGAGGCGGAGCTTGTCGCCGAGGCGCTGTCGGAGCGGTCCGATCGCAAGGTCGTCCTTCGGGTCCCCAAGCGCGGCGACCATGTCCGGATGATCCGGCAGGCGTCGCGCAACGCCGAGGAGGAGCTGGACCGCCACCTGGCGGAGACCAGCACCCAGGCGAAGACGATGCGCGCGCTGACGGAGGTGCTGGAGCTCGCCGAGCCGCCGGAGCGGATCGAGGTCTACGACAACAGCCACGTCATGGGGACCAATGCCGTCGGCGCGATGATCGTCGCCGGCCCCGAAGGCTTCCGCAAGAACGGCTACCGCAAGTTCAACATCAAGCGTCCCGAGACGGCGCCCGGCGACGACTTCGCGATGATGCGCGAGGTGCTCGGCCGCCGTTTCGCGCGGCTCGAGAAGGAGGATCCGGACCGGAGCCGCGGCGAATGGCCCGATCTGCTTCTGATCGACGGCGGCAAGGGGCAGCTGTCCGCGGTCGTGGAGACGCTGGAATGCGCCGGAATCCACGACGTGCCGGTCGTCGGCGTATCGAAGGGTCCCGACCGCAACGCCGGGCGCGAGACCCTGCATCTTCCGAACGGCCGCGACTTCCAGCTTCCGCCGAACTCGCCGGTCCTCTTCTACATCCAGCGTCTGCGCGACGAGGCCCATCGCTTTGCCATCGGCGCCCACCGCCAGAAACGCGCCAAAAGCATGACCGCGAGCCCGCTCGACGAGGTTCCGGGCATCGGCCCGAACCGCAAGCGCGCGCTCCTCATGCACTTCGGCACGGCCAAGGCGGTCCGCGGCGCGGCGCTCGAGGATCTGGAGAAGGCCCCCGGAATCTCGAAGACGATGGCCAGGGGCATCTACGATTATTTCCACCCGTCGGGCTGACCCGAATTTCGAACCTGATCTGCCTCCCCATCGAAGATGGGGAGGGGGACCGCCGAAGGTGGTGGAGGGGTAGTTGGCGCAGGCCTGTTCCAGCTACCCCTCCAGCACCCTTCGGGTGGTCCCCCTCCCCAGGCTTCGCCTGGGGAGGCAAGTCGCTCACCAGATGTTCACCGTCGGCGCGTTATGATGACGCCATGACCCAGGTCCTCCTCACCGTCGACACCGAGCTCAACTGGGCTCCCCACGCCCGCGGCGAGAGCTGGCAGCAAAACCTCGCCGGCGCCTTCGATCCGGCCGGTGTAGGGGTGCCGTGGCAGCTCCAAATGCTCCGCGACCACGGCCTCAAGGCCTGCTTTTTCGTCGATCCGATGCCCGCCCTCGTCTACGGGCTGGAGCCCATTCGCCGGATGGTCGAACCGATCCTCGCCGCCGGCCAGGAAGTGCAGCTCCACCTCCACCCGGTCTGGCAGAGCGTCGCCGAAGGAGTCGCGGAAGGCGCGCGTTTCGAGCTGACCTGCTTCGATGCCGAGGACCAGCTCGATCTGATCGAGACCGCCCGGGACCTGCTGATCGAGGCGGGGGCGCCGCCGCCCATCGCCTTCCGCTCCGGCGGCTACGCGGCCGACATCCGCACTCTCGCCGCCCTGCTCGGCGCCGGCCTGCGCTTCGACAGCAGCCACAACGGCAGCCACCATCCCGATCCCAGCGGACTTCCGCTCGAGCCCGATCTCGTCGGCCCCGCCGACCTTGGCGGAGTCATCGAAGTCCCCGTGACCCAGATCGGAGACGTCGGCGGCCGCCTGCGCCATCTCCAGCTGTGCGCGGTGTCAGGCGACGAGATCGAGGCCGCTTTGCGCCACGCGCTGCGTTCGGGCCATCCGCTGGTCACCCTCGTCAGCCACAGCTTCGAGCTCGCCAGCCGCGACGGCCGCCGCCCGAACCGGACCCTGTGCCGCCGCTTCGAGAGGCTCTGCGCCTTCCTCGCCGCCCACTCGGGCCGGTTCCCCACCGTCCATTTCACCGATCTCGAGCCGGCCGCCTCGGCCGCCCCCGGAAAGCCGCTCCCGCCCCAGGCCTGGCGCCGCGCCCGCCGGATGGCGGAGCAGGCCTGGTCGAACGCGGTTTACGAACGGTCCTTGTAAATTCCGGTCCTTCGATACCCCGGTTCGACAGGCTCACCGGCTACTCAGGATGAGCGGTGGAGAACAAGCTGAACCGCTCATCCTGAGTAGGGGCTGAGCCTGACCAAGCCCCGTATCGAAGGACGTATCGGGGAACCGGCCTTCCCGCTACTCTGCGTCTCCCATGCACCTCCTCACCCCGGCGATCATCTGCGCGGTCCGGCCGCATGGCGAGCATGGCGCGATCGTCCGCGCGCTTACGCCCACGGTCGGCCTTCAGGCCGGTTATGTGCGCGGCGGGCGCTCGCGCCGGCTCCGCCCGATCCTCCTCGCCGGGAACCTCGTCCAGGCCGAATATCGCGCCCGAACCGAGGATCAGCTCCCCCAGCTGGCGGTCGAGCTGACCGCAAGCCGAGCGCCGCTGCTCCGCGAGCCGCTGCCGGCGGCCGCGATCGAATGGACGACGGCGCTCGCCGCCACCGCGCTTCCGGAAGGGCAGCCTTATGCCCGGCTCTACGAAGCGCTCGACGGTCTCCTCTCCGCCATCGAGGCGTCCCCGAGCGCCCGCAGCTGGGCGCCGTCGCTGGTGCGCTACGAGCTGTTCGTCCTCGCCGAGCTCGGCTTCGGCCTCGACTTGTCGGAATGCGCCGCCACCGGGGCGACCCGGGATCTGGCCTTCGTCAGCCCGAAAAGCGGCCGCGCGGTCAGCGCCGGCGCGGCGGCGGGATATCTCGACCGGCTCTTCCCGCTTCCGCCACTGCTGCTCGGCGGCGAGTCCTCGGGCTGGCCGGACGTTCTCGCCGGGCTTCGGATCACCGGCCACTTCCTCGCCCGGGACATACTCATCGAGCGGCAGGCCGAGATACTGGCGGCGCGGGAACGCCTGCTCGATCGGCTCAAAAGGGCGGGGGCGTGACTCGTCGTCCCAGCGAAGGCTGGGACCCCGGCGGGTGAAAGCGGGGCCCCCTTTGCCTCCCCATCGCAAGATGGGGAGGGGGACCACCCGAAGGGTGGTGGAGGGGTGACCTGGCGACCGACCCCGGCGGCTCGCGCGCGAACCCGCGGCGACTGGAGCCGAGG
>DASVTA010000253.1:0-4976 GCA_036387815.1 Allosphingosinicella sp. | reverse complement strand
CGCGCGCCGTGTTCGGGTCGAGCAATACGCCCCCGACGGTCGTGCGGCTGTCGCTGAGGTTGACGGAAACGGCGCCGCCGCCCGTCTCCAGGTCGTAGCGCACCCAATCGAGGCCGGTGCTTCCGCCGGTGAGGATGTCGTTGCCTTCCCCGCCGATGAACTGGTCGCCGTCGTTCAATGAGGCGTTGAACGCGCCGTTGCCGCTGATCACGTCGTCGCCCGAGCCGCCTTCGAGGCGGTCGTTCGAGCTGCTGCCGGTGATGACGTCGTCGCCGGCGCCGCCGGCCGCGACGTAGCGATTGGACGTGCCGCCGCCGGCTCCGCTCATGTCGATGACGTCATTGCCGCTCCCGCCGTCGGCGCTGAAGGGCACGCCGCCGCCGCCGTCGACGTAGATCTCGTCATTGCCGGCGCCCGTAGCGATCGCGCCGCCGGCCAGGCCGAGGTTGAGCCGGATGATGTCGACTTCGTCGCCGAGGATGAAGCTGGCATTGTTGCCGAAGAATCTGGCGGTGAGCTCGAGCCGCTCGATCGAAGTCCAGGACACCGTCCAGTTGATCCCGGAGCCCGCGCGCACGTTCATCTGTCCGTCGAAGCCGTTGGCCCCGAGGCTGTTGAGGTAGGAATAGCCGGTGTCGATGATCAGCGTGTCGAAGCCGGAACCGCCGTTCACGGTCACCGTCTCGCCGCTCGACATGGTCGGGGTGGGCCGGGTCACCGCGATGACGTCGTCGCCGCCCAGCGCGTCGATCGTTTCATGCTTGAGGCTGACGTCGTTGGCGAGATTGTCGTTGCCTTCGGTGCCGGTGGTCATGCTTTCGCTCCTCGAACGGTCGTCGGCGAACCGGGCCTGGCGCCCGGCTTCGCTGGTCTGTCGAACCCTTCCCTAATTGTGCGGGAAGGGCACCGAAACAGAAATTCGGATCGGGCCATTCGACAGGACGAATGGCGGCGACGCCCGCCGGGGCCGCCCACGACCCCCGCGCGCTCCCACGGTCATTATTAATTATATACAGTCACTTAGCTTGACGCAAGCATTGCCGGGCCAGGGGCGGAGACGGCGCGGAGCGCGGAGGCGACGAAATCCGGACCTTGCGTATCCCCTCCCCGTCATCCCGCGAAGGCCGGGATCCATGGCACCGCCCGTCATCCCGGCGAAGGCCGGGATCCATGAACACGGCGGCGCGAGGTTCTCACCGGTCCGTGCTCATGGATTCCGGCCTTCGCCGGAATGACGGGGGCTAGAGGAGGAAGTCGCCCGCGCTCAGCGGCGTCGGGCCCTGCAGGGTCAGCGCGATGACGAGATCGGCCGTGCCGTCGCCGTTGGTGTCGCCTTCGACGAACCAGGTGCCGCTCTGCTGGTAGGCGCGGAGTTGTCCCGCCGTGCCGGTGAAGGCATTGGAGCCGATCCAGCTGAACGCCTGGTTCCCCGCCGTCACGGTGTCCGCGTCGATCCGGCCCAGGTCGATCCTGTCCGTACCCGGCTTGAAGTCGAGGATATGGTCCCTCGAGCCGGCGGTGGATTCGGCGCTGTTGTTGTACTGGAACACATCCGCGCCGCCGCCGCCCGCCAGAGTATCGGCGCCGAGGTTGCCGTGGAGGAGGTCGTTGAGAGCGCCGCCCTTGAGCGTGTCGGCCGCCTTGCCGCCGAACAGCCGCAGGGTGCCGTTCGACTCGGCGCTGCCGTCGAGGATCATCGTCTCCGTCGCGAGGAGGAGAGCGCCCGACACCGTCAGCTGCCGCCCCGCTCCCACGATCGCGTCGGAGAGGGTGATGTTGTAGTCGAACTCGGTGCCGCCGCCGCGCGCGTAACGCTCGTCGGTGGCGGAGGTGAGGGTGAGGTTCTCGATGCTGGTGAACAGGCCGGTATAGCCGGGGGCGCCGAAGTTGATCGTGTAATTGCCCCTCAGGAACATGCCGTCGTAGCCGGCGCCGCCGTTCACCGTGTCGCCGCTCGCGAACCTGTCCTCGGCGAAGAAGAAGATGTCGTTGCCGAGGCCGCCGGTGAGCGTGTCCCTGCCCTTGCCGCCGTAGACGACGAAGCTCGCGTCCGTCTCCGCACTGCCGTCGAAGGTGAAGTCTTCGCCGGCCAGCAGCGCCGCGCCGTTGATCCGCGCCTGCACCCCCGCCGCGAAATTCGCGTCGTGGATGGTGAGGACATAATCGTAGCGGTTCGTGCCCGGCTCGCCGAAGGCGGTGTTGGACCCGCCGAGGATCGAGATGTTCTCGATCCGGGTGACGTTGGCGGTCAGGGTCAATGCACCGTACGGGCCCTGAAGAACCAGAGTGTCGCCCCCGTCGCCGCCGTTCACCACGTCCGCCGCCGTCAGCGCTCCGATGAAGAAGATATTGTCGTTGCCGGCCCCCGCCAGCACCGTGTCGTCGCCGCCGTCGTACATGTACAGGAGGTCGGCCCCGCCCCCGCCCGCGACGACGTTGTCGCCGGCGCTGCCCCGGAAGTCGTGGGCGATGTCGGACGTCGCCGTCAAATTCTCGACGTTCGGAATGGAGTGGAGGCTGAAGGCGGCCCGAGCGGTGCGGATCTCGTCGATCCCGGCCCCGACGCCCTCCACGACCCAGTCGAGTGCGTCGTCGACGACATAGACGTCGTCGCCCGCGCCGCCGCGCATCTCGTCCCGGCCGGTGCCGCCGTTGAGGATGTCGTTGCCGCCGCCGCCGCGAAGAACGTCGTTCTCGGTCCCGCCGTTCAGCCTGTCGTTGCCCGCCCGGCCGATCAGCTCGTCGTCGCCGCCATGGCCGTAAAGCACGTCGTTGCCGCCGAGCCCGTCGATCCAGTCCGCTGCCGAACCGCCGTGGATCACGTCGTCGCCCGAGGTGGGGCCCTGCCCGTCCGCCGGAGGGTAGACCCGGGCGAACACGCCCCGGCCGTCGCTGTCGCGGCCGGTCCAGGCGGTGGCGATGGTACCGTCCGCGAGCACGGCGATGTCGCCGCCGACTTCTCCGGCCTGGGTCGGCTGGAATTCGGGGCCGATCGGGGCTCCCGAGGGATCGAACTGCCGAGCGGTGAATCCATAGATGAGGTGGCCGTTCCTGTCGGTCCCGGCCTCCGGCCACATCGCGACGAAGCCTCCGTCCGGATGCGCCGCGAAGGCGGGCTCGGGTCCGAACTGGCTCTCGCTGCGATAGGTGGCGAGGGTGGCGGGCGGACCGCTCGACAGGCCGCCGAAGCCGACCGGGAGCGCCTTGAGCTGGAAGGTCGAGCCGCCGGCGCTGCCCGAATATTCCGCCCAGCCCAGCACGTAGCCGCCGCCGGCGAGCGCCACCAGGGTCGGGGTCTCGATCGTCAGGCCTGTGCCCGCCACCGCGAGCGGCGGCCCGTAAGCGGCGCCCGAGGAATCGAAGAACCGCGCTTTCACCTGCGGCGGATCGTTGCTGGTGGCTCCGGGCTGCACCCAGGCCAGCGCGAACCCGCCGTCGCTCGTCGCGACCATCCCCAGCGGCTCGGTGGCGGCGGCCGAGGTGCCGACGATGATCTCGGGTCCGACCGGCGCTCCGGCGCTGGTGAAGCGCTGGACATGGACCTCGCTCTCGTTGACCAGCCAGCCGATCGCATAGCCGCCGGAGGCGAGCTGGACCGCGGCCGGTTGGGACGGGTAGCCCGAGTCGGCCCCGGCGCTCATCTCCGGGCCCACCTTGGCGCCGGAAGAATCATAGGCCTGCGCCCTGACGCTGTTGGTCCCGGTCCCGGCCGGCTCGTCGAGGGCGGTCCGGGTGAGGAGGAAGCCGCCGTCGGCGGTCGGCGTCGCGGAAAGGTCGCGCACGAATTCGTCGGAGAAGAGGATTATCTCGCCCGACGCCGGAGTGCCGTCGGCGTCGAAGTAGCGCACCGCGGCCTCGATGTTGGTGGTCCCGCCGGGGACGAAAAGGCTCCAGATCAGGGCGAAGCCGCCGCCGGCGAGCGGGACGACGATCGGCTCGAACTGGTCCCCCACTGCGGACTCGTGGGCGAGGAACGCGGCGCCGGTCGAATAGGAATGCTCCACCGGTCCGCCGGTGACGGACTGGGTGGCGGCCGGATCGTTCTCCTGGCCTGTGATCTGGTAAGTCTGGACCATCGCGAACCTCGCTGGAATGGCGTCCGTTATCCGCCAAGCCGCTGACATATCGCCGCTTGGGGGGCAAATCGTTCGATCAGGGATGCCGTCCCATTTCGGGAAGGAAGAGAGCGGCCTCGGCCTCGGCTTCGTCCGCGCCCTTCGTCATCCCGGCGAAGGCCGGGATCCATGAACACCGCGGCGCGAGGTTCTCACCGGTCAGTGTTCATGGATTCCGGCCTCCGCCGGAATGACGATGTCAGAGCAGGAAGTCGGTGGCGCTCAGCGCGAAGCGCGCCGAGGCAAAGCCCCTCCCCTTCTGGGGTGGGGTGGGGGTGGGGAATGTGGGGGAGAATGTTCGCTGACGCCGGTGAGGCGGGCAGACAGCCCCTACCCCAACCCCTCCCCTGAAGGGGAGGGGCTAAGGTCCCGTGGTCGCCGGAATGACGGGCTAGAGGAGGAAGTCGCTGGCGCTCAGCGGCGTCGGGCCCTGCAGCGTCAGCGCTATGACGAGGTCCGCGGTGCCGTCGCCGTTGGTGTCGCCTTCGACGAACCAGGTGCCGCTCTGCTCATAAGCGCGGAGCTGCCCCGCCGTGCCGGTGAACGCGCCGGAGCCGATCCAGCTGAACGCCTGGTTCCCCGCCGTCAAAGTGTCGGCGTCGATGCGGTCGAGCTCGATCCTGTCGGTGCCCGGCGTGAAGTCGAGGATCTGGTCCATCGAGGCGGCGGTGGATTCCGCCTGGTTCTGGAACCGGAAAGCATCCGCGCCGCCGCCACCCTCGAGCGTGTCGGCGCCGAGATTGCCGTGGAGGAGGTCGTTGAGAGCGCCGCCCTTCAGCGTATCCGAAGCCTTTCCTCCGAACAGCCGGAGGATGCCGTCGGTCTCCGCGCTGGCATCGAGGATCATCGTCTCGGTCGCCA
>DASVTA010000252.1:0-4291 GCA_036387815.1 Allosphingosinicella sp. | reverse complement strand
TCTTCGACGTCCAGATGGGCAATTCGTTCGTCGTCGGCGGCTATGCCGGCCTCCTGTTCGGCGGCGATAAGGTTTGCGATGAGCTGTTCGGCAATGACGAAATCTGCGCCGGCTCCGGCCGCACCTTCACCATCGGCGGCCGCGCCGGCGTTCCGATCCGCAAGAACGGCCTGATCTACGGCAAGCTCGGCTACACCAACACTCGCCTGAAGGCGACCTATGAGGATTTCGACGAGATTCTCGACAGCGTGTCTGAGTCGGGCTCGATGGACGGCTTCCATCTCGGCGGCGGCTTCGAGGTCGCGGCCGGCACCTCGGGCGTCTACATCAAGGGCGAATACACCTACACGATGTACAATGGCGCCAACAGCGCCGTCGACGACGTCGATTTCGACGCCGACGCGCACCGCCACCAGGCGCTGATCGGCGTCGGCTTCCGCTTCTAAGCCGAAGCCTGGCTCTTCAAAGGAGAGGGGAGGGGGTCTCGCAACCTCCTCCCCTTTCTTTTGTCTTGTCGACTCCGCCGTGACGGCTGGGCCGGTTACTTCCAGGCCGGTCCCTGGATGTCGAAGCCTGCGGCTTCCAAACCGTCGAGCAGCCCGCCCCGCTCCGCGAGCCTGCGCAGGCTGAGCACCGCCACCGTCACCTGCGGCTCGGCGAGCAATCGCTTCATGTCCGGGAGCAGCTCGGCGTTGCGCTCGGCGAAGACTCCGCTCGGCCAGCAGCGCTCCCAGACCGTGTCCGCGGGAGAGGCGAGCACTTCGCGGACCCGCCGCGCCGCCCAGGCGTCCGATCGGGCCTGAACCGCGGCGGGGCCGGCTTCGGCCAGGGCGATCGCGGCCTCCAGGCAGGGCAGGTGCTCCTGCGGGGTCGAGGCGAACAGGTCCTTGACCACCGGCTTGGCCTTGGAGCGCTGGACCGGAACCACCTCGGCGAGCTTGTGCTTCTTCGCGGCGTTGGCGGCATAATCGGCCACGTTGCGGCTGTAATCGATCTTGCCCCTGGCCCGGTCCCTGAGGTCGTTGGCCAGATGAAGCGGATGGCGCCGGTCGTAATCCGCCCGGACCATGTCGCGGGCGCGGAGCGCCGCCAGCCGGCGCTGGGCCTCGGGCCCCGCGATGGCGGAGAGGCTCTGCCCCTTGGGCAGGCTACCCATCGAATTCCACTTGGCGAGCCAGCCGATCGCCCGGAAGGGCGATGCGGTCAGTGCGTAGGATTGCGGGAACATCACCCGGTCGGCCTTGCGCAGAGCTTCGGTCAGCGCCGCCGGATCCCAAAGGGTCGTCTTCGAAACTCCGTTGATCCCGCCGACCAGGACGAGCGTGGTGGTGTCGCTTCGGACCGTCCACATCGGCACCCCGCTCCTCCGGCCGGTGACGATTATCTCCTCGACCTGTGCCTTGTCGGCGGCCTTGTTCTGCGCCGGCGCCGCGGATGCGAGCGCGAGCCCGGCCATCGCGGCCGCTCCAATCGATTTCAGCATTAACCCTCCCCGAGACTTCTTATTCCCCTGTCGGGCGCGAGAAATCCGGGTCCGGCGATGAACGCCCGTTGAATGCGCACGAAGAAAGGGTGGGCCGCCGCTTTCGGCCCTCCCCCTTTGCGAGCGAAGCGAAGCAATCCAGACCTCGAGGGGGCCGGATTGCTTCGTCGCTGCCGCGAAGCGGCAGTTTATCCCGAGCGCCGCCGCAGGCGGCGTCGAAGGGCTCCTTGCAATGACGGGAGCGCGAGTCCTAGCGCTTGCGCTCCGGAGCCACCGTGATCTTCACCGTCTCGCCGGAATTGCCGGGGAAGCCGGTGAACATCGCCTCGATCAGATTGGGCACCAGCACCCCGAGCTCGTCGGTGCGCGAGCGGGCGCGGGCCGTGCCTTCGAACACCGCCTGCCCGTCGGGCCTGCGGATGTCCATGTCGAGGAAGCTGGTATAGACGGTGTAGACGTCGATCTCATCGCCCCAGCCGCGGTACCAATAGGGATCGTCCCAGCCGTAATAGAAGGGCGAGCGGAGCCGGCCGTAGCCGCCGAAGCGGGACCAATAGGGCCGGTAGCCGAAGCCGCCATAGCCGAAGCGGCCGTAGCCGCCGAGCGCCGGGCGGGTGACGACCTGCTGGCGCCCGTCGTCCACGCCATAGTCGAGCGAGACGATCAGCGACGCCGATTGCGGCGAGGCGGCCTCGCTATAGCCCTGGGCGGTCATGTGCCGGCGGACGAGCTCGGCATAACGGGAGAATTCGAGGCCGCCGCGATCGTCGGGATCGGCGGCCTGGATGGCGAAGGTCTGGCCGGCCGGGGCGGGCATCGCCTGGTAGCGGGAGACCTGGGTCGGAAGGCCGGTCGCGCAGCCGCCCAGCGCGAGCAGGGCCGCGGGCGCGGCCAGAATCAGCAATTTCTTGGCAAGGGACATGGGACGCATCCTCTTTGGGAACGGAGCCGTGGCTATAACTATATAGGAAACCGCGCCTTTCTACAAAAGACGGCTGAACGGCGGCTGAAGGTGCCCGGCCGTCATTGCGAGCGGAGCGAAGCAATCCAGTGCGGGCGTCCGGGGCCTGTTGGATTGCTTCCTCGCTTTGCTCCTCGCAATGACGACGTCTACCCCGCCTTCTTGCGCCTCAGCAGGATGAGGATGTCCTCGCGGTTCATCGCGCCGATCGTCCAGGCGACGGCGAAATAGACTATGCCGCCCACCGAGACGAGCGCGGCGACTCCCATCAGCCGCCGGCCCGCCGAGCCCGCGAAGAAGCCGTCGAGCTGCTCGCGCACCAGATAAAGGGCCACGGCCATGGCCAGGGCCGCGACCAGCTGGCGCGCGAGCCGGCTCCAAAGCCACGGCTCGAAGCGGAAATGCCCGCGCGAGTGGAGGAGGAGGTAGAGGGTGATGGCGTTGATCCAGGCGGAGAGCGCCGTGGTGAGTGCCAGAGCGGCGATGCCCATGACGGGGATCAGGATGAAGTTGAGGGTCACCCCGATGGCGAGGCTCGCCGCGGCGATGATCACCGGCGTCTTCATGTCCTTGCGGGCGAAGAAGCCGGGGGTGAGGACCTTGATCAGCACATAGGCGGGAAGACCGGCGACAATGATCGAGAGTACCAGGGAGGTTGTCGCCGCGTCCTCCGCCGTGAACTTGCCGCCCTGGAAGAGCGCCGCGACGATCGGCCCCGCCGTCACCGCCAGCGCAACCGCCGCCGGCAGGGTCAGGAGCATTGCGAGCTCGGTCGCCTGGCCCTGCACCTTCGCGGCGCCGGGGCCGTCTCCGGCGCCTACATGGCGGCTGATCGTCGGAAGGATGGCGGTGCCCAGAGCGGAGCCGATGATCGCGAGCGGAAGCTGGTTCAGCCGGTCCGCGAAGCCGAGATAGACGAACGTACCCTCCGGCAGGCGAGTCGCGAAATAGGCGTAGAAGAGCTGGCTGATATAATAGATTCCGCCGCCGAGCGTCGCCGGAAGGATCAGGATCAGCAGCTCCTTGACCCTGGGCGTCATCTTCGGCGGCCTGAGCGACAGTTTCACGCCGGTCCGGCGAACGGCGACCCAGCACAAGGCGAACTGAAGCACGCCTCCGGCCACGACGCCCCAGGCCATCGCCCTCGCCGTTGCCTCGCCGCCGGCCGGGACCAGAAGCAGCGATCCGATCAGTGCGGCGTTGAGCAGCGCCGGGGCGAAGGCCGCCGCGGTGAATCGGGTCAGCGAATTGAGGACGCCCGAGAGCAATGAGACCATCGAGATCAGGAGCATGTAGGGGAAGGTGATCCTCGACAGCTCGACGGCGAAGGCGAATTTGTGCGGCTCGTCGCGCCATCCCCAGCCGATCAGCGCGACGAAGGCCGGCATGAAGATGACGAAGATCGCCGTGATCGCCATCAGCATCGGCAGGAACACCGCCTGCACTTCCTCGGCGAAGCGCCTCGCTTCCTCCATCCCGCCCTCGCCGTGGAGGCGCTGGCTGAACAGCGGGACGAAGCCCTGGCTGAACGCGCCTTCGCCGAACAGGCGCCGGAAGAGGTTCGGGATGAGGAAGGCGAGCGCGAAGGCGTCCGCCGCCATGCCCGCGCCCATCACCCGGGCGAAGATCATCTCGCGGGCGAAGCCGAGGATCCGGCTCACCATGGTGAGCCCCCCGATCGTCCCGGTCGCCTTCCACAGGTTCATTGGCGCCGCTCCCGGGACCGGAAGGTCAGGCCTGCCCGATCCCGCCGGACTGAGCGGCTTCGAGCTCCTGCTGCGCCCGCGACACGTAGAGCGCGTGGAAATCGATCGGGTCGAGCATCAGCGGCGGGAAGCCGCCTTCCT
>DASVTA010000251.1:0-5768 GCA_036387815.1 Allosphingosinicella sp. | reverse complement strand
GCCCCTGGTGCTCGACGGGGTCGATCTCGCCGTCGAGCCGGGGCAGCACGTCGCCATCACCGGCCCGTCCGGCGGTGGGAAGTCGACCCTCGTCAAGATCATGCTCGGGCTGCTCGAGCCGGACGAGGGTGAAGTCCTGGTCGACGGGACGGCTCTCGCGCGGTTCGGACACAAGAACTATCACGACCAGATCGCCGCGGTGCTCCAAGACGACAGTCTGTTCGCGGGCTCCCTGGCTGAAAATATCGCGCTTTTCGACGATTCGCCGGACATGGATCAGATCGTCGCTTCCGCATCGGCCGCGGCGATCCACGAGGACATCGCGCGGATGCCCATGGCCTACGAGACCTTGGTGGGGGATATGGGATCCTCGCTCTCCGGGGGCCAGAAGCAACGTATATTGCTGGCGCGCGCGCTTTATCGCTCACCCAAGCTGCTGGTGATGGACGAGGGGACGGCCCATCTGGACGCCGCCACGGAAAAGCGCGTCAACGCCGCCATCGGCGCCATGGGCATTACCCGGATCATCATTGCGCACCGGGCCGAGACCATTGCCGCGGCCGAACGGATCTTCTTCGCCGGAGGCGGCATGCTGGTCGAATGTTCGAAGGAGACGGGACAGCCGCTTTAGAGGGGCGAAAGGGCGGAAGAGTCACCGGCGGCAGGGCGCAGCCGGCAGTGCAGATTCACGCTCAGCGATCGCCGCGGCTACTGCGATCTCCAGCCGGCCCGTCGGAACGAACCCAACGAAATGTCGTTCGCTCCGGACATTGGGTCCGCCTTCCGGCGTCCGGAGCGGCAATGGAGTATATGTATGAGCAGCACCGATCCGACCGCCCCAGCCGCCGACGAGACCGGCGCCGTCCCGCCGGCCGACGCCGCCACTGCCGAGACGCTCCCGCCTGAGACGGCGGCGCCCGACCTCGCCGGCCTATCGCTTCCGACCGAGGCGAGCTCCGGCGGGGTATCGGAAATCGCCGCGGCCGAGCAGGCTCCGCAGGCGCGCGCGAAGACCAAAGGCGTCGCGGACATCGTCTTCGTCGTCGACATCAGCGGAAGCATGGCGCCGTGCATCGACGCGCTTCGCCAGAATATCGAGACGTTCGTCGGCTCGCTGAGCAGCGGCGACGCCAATAACGCGGCGCCGGTCAAGGACTGGCGGGCGAAGGTCGTCGGCTATCGCGACATCGAGGCGGCGGAGAGCGAAGGGCTGCCCTGGATCGTCGACAACGATTTCGTTCGCGACCAGGGCGAACTCAAGGCGCAGCTGGCGGCGCTCCAGGCCAATGGCGGCGGCGACGAGCCGGAGTCGCTCCTCGACACGCTCTACAAGGTCGCCACGATGGAAGCTTCGCCGAAGGGCGCGCAGACGGTGGAAGCGGGCAAGTGGCGGTACCGGAGCGATGCCGCCCGGGTGGTCGTCGTCTTCACCGACGCCTCGTTCAAGGAGACGATGAGCATCCCGGAGGCCAAGGGCGGATCGCTCCAGGACGTCGCCAACGCGGTGATGGCGAACCGGATCATCCTTTCCCTCTTCGCTCCCAATTTCGAGGGCTACGACCGGCTCAGCCAGATCGACAAGTCGGAGTGGGAGGTGGTCGAATATGAAGGGCTGAACGCCCAGGAGGCCCTCCAGAAGTTCACCTCCGACCAGACCAACTTCCGCAACACCCTGAAGCAACTCGCCGCGAGCGTCTCCCGCTCCGCCGAAACGGTCGCGCTTTGAGGAAGCGGGACCGGCCCTGAGGGCGGGCGATGGCGAAGAAGCTCAAAGTCGGCGACGTCATCCGAGGCTACCGGATCACCAAGGTGTTCGGCCCCGGGATGATGGCCATCTCCTATGCCGCTCTGGCGCCGAGCGGACGGAAGGTATTCTTCAAGCAGTACAAGTCACCCGCACCGACGGTGGTCTGGTACAAGGACTTCGTCGCTTACCAGAAGGAGCTCTCCGCGCGGGTCGTCCGGGGCAAGGCCGATAATTTCGCTGTCGCCCAGGTCGATTCCTTCGAGGAGGTTTGGGGCGGCCGCTGCTACTTCCAGGCCTTCCAGTTCGTCGAGAATGGCGCCGACCTGCAGCAGGTGCTGGACAAGGAGCGCGAGGCGCACCGGGCGACGCGGAAGGCGCCGACCAGCGAACCCAAGGTGTGGGCGCGGCACGCGACCTGGGCCAAGGTCCTCGTCGCGGGGATCGCGGCGCTCCATGACGTGAAGATCGTGCATGCCGACCTCAAGCCCGCGAATGCCTATCTGATCGAGGATCCGACGATCGCTTCGGAATTCCAGCTCAAGCTGATCGACATGGATTTCTCGGTGCTGGCCGATCGGCGGCCGCCCTGGCACGGGCACCAGGGCTATGTGGGCACGGACAATTACCGCTCGCCCGAGCACCTGGCGAGGGGTTCGGTGCCGGCGCCCGCCTCGGACGTCTTCACCTGCGGCCTCATCCTCTACGAGCTTCTCGCCGGCCGCCATCCTTATTGGTCGGAGGACCAGTCGGACTATGCCCGCCTCGTCCAGGCCTACAAGGCGGAGCCGCCGGCACTGCTCGGCGAGATGCCTTGGCCGGCGAGCAATGCGGACGTCAGCGCCGCCCTCCACCGCTGCCTCGACCCTAATCCCGCCGGGCGGCCGACGGCGGCGCAGCTTCGGGCGACCTTGAGCGGCCGGGACAGGAAGCCCGCGCCTTCCCCGGCCGCGCCGGCGGCGGCCAAGGCGGCGCCGAAACCCGCAGGGACGCCCGCGCCTTCCCGTCCTCCCGCCGCTCCGGCCGCGGGCGGCGCGGCTGTCGTCTCGGACTCGCTCGAGCTGCTGGCGGCGGGCGGCAAGACGCTCCGGATCGGGATCCGGACCGAGCTTGGCAAGATGCTCATGCGCCAGTTCGGCGCAGAGGCGGAATATTGGGACGATCGCCAGTGCATCGTGGAGCGGAGCGCCTCGGGGCAATGGACCCTGAAGCCCGCCGGGCCGACGACTAACCAGACCCTCGTCAACGGCCGCGCCTTGACGGGCGCGCACCCGCTTCGCTCCGGCGACCAGATCGCCGTCGGGAACGAGGCGAAGAAGGTCGCCAAATTGCCCCTGACGGTCCGTGCGGCGTGATGGGCGAGGTTCCCGAAGCGGCGGTCGAGCCGGACGCCGGAGCCGGCTCGCCCTGCGGTGGGCCGGCCCCCTCCGCGCCTGCCGACGCGCCGGCGCCAGTCGCGATCCCAGCGGTCGAAGATGTCGGCGATCTGGATTGGAACGCCGTCCGCGACGCCGTGTCGCCGCCTGCCCTCCGGTCGCGGATTCGAGCGACCGTCGAAGCGTTCGAAGCGCTCCTCGACCGGGAGGAGGGCCCGGGGCTGCTCTTCGACCGCTACCGCTCCGACGGCGGCGACCAGGCGATCAAGGTCGGCGAGCTGGATCCGGCCGTACCCCTGTGGATCATCGGCGACCTGCACGGCGACCTCCTCGCCCTGGAAGCCGCGCTTGCCCTCATCCAATCCCATGCGGAGGCGGCCCCTCCCGACATCGTCCTGCTCGGCGATCTGTTCGACGACGAGGGCTGGGGGCTGGAGCTGCTCCTGAGGGTATTCGAGCTCATCCTGGAGCGGCCGGGCCGGGTGTGCGTCGTCGTCGGCAACCATGACGAGGCGCTGTCCTTCGACGGCAACCGCTTCGCCTCGAGCGTCTCGCCGGGGGACTTCGCCGACTTCCTCAACGCCAATCTGGCGCATGAATGGATCGAGCGCGCCGGCAAGCTCGCCGTCCGCTTCTTCGGGCAGGCGCCGCATGCGCTCTTCCTTCCGGACGGGCTTCTCATCGCCCATGCCGGGTTCCCGCTCACCGACCTGCACGCGCGGCTCGAAGAGACAGGGGACTGGAACGACCCGGCCTGCCTTTCCGATTTCACCTGGACCCGCGCCCATCCCACCGCGCGCAAGAAGATGCCCAACCGCTTCACCCGCGGCAGCCAGTTCGGACGGGAGGATTTCGCCGCCTTCTGCGCGCTCAGCGCCCGGCTCGGCCGGCCCGTGACCCACATGGTCCGCGGCCACGACCATGTCGAGGATCGCTTCGTCATCTATCCCGCCTACAAGGATCATCCTGTGCTGACGACGGTGGCGCTCTCGCGCCGGCTGCCGCGCGAGAGCTTCGGCCCTTACGAGCGGGTGCCGACGATGGCCCGCTATATCCCCCGCTCATTGCCCAGGCTCTACCGCCTGCATGTTCCGGCGGAGCTGGTGAACGCCGTCTTCCCGCAGCCGCAGGCCCCGCCTGAACCGCCCACGGTGGAGTGCGGCTGATGGCCGGGCTCGTCCTCAGATGCCCCAATTGCGGAACCGTCCAGCCGGGCGGCGGCGAGTGCGAGGCGTGCCGCGAGGCGCCGGTCCGCTATTTCTGCACCAATCACACGCCCGGCATCTGGGTGGATTCGCCCGCCTGCCCGCAATGCGGCGCCCGCTTCGGGGATCCGGTGGCGGTCCGGGAAGCGCCGCCGCCTCCCGAACGCCCTCGGCCTCGCCCGACCAGGACCGTCGAGCCGGATCCGGCGGTAAGCGGGATCGAAGACGGTCCCGGCCCGTGGGGAGGCGGAGGTCCGGCAGCCGGGCCGGGGCGCGGAGACCCTCGAGCGCCGGCCCCGGATCTCGCCAGCCTGGTGGCCGCAATGCTCGGGGCCGCCCGGCACCGGCGCGGACGCGGCCGGCGGGCCGGCTTCGAAGAGTATGAAGCGGTGCCGCCGAGGCGCCGGCGCGGCGGCGGCTGCCTGGGCCGGCTGCTCATGCTGGCCCTTCTGCTCTTCGCGCTCTTCCTCATGGTTCCGGTTCTCCTTGGAGCGCTGCTCAACTTCGGCTGAGGCCCGGTCGCCGGTGGGGGAGGCGAAGGATGCCGTTCCGCTTAACGGATCCTGTCGCCTCAACTCAGAGCCGGTTCACGCGGTTGCGGCTTTAAAGGCCTCAGCCGGGGGCTCAGGAGAATTGTGATGCTTAACCTCAAATCCGCACATGGCCGGGCCCTCGCGCTCGCTGCCGCGCTCGTCACCATCGCCACTCCGGCCCTTGCCCAGGAGCGCTTCGACTGGGGCGGCGGCCGCAACGGCGAACGCGATTACCGGCTCATCGGCGCTGGAGTGCCGCTGCTCCTTCCGGAACTGAAGCGCACGGCCCGGGGCCGCGCCTTCGTCATGCGTAACTTCGATCGCAACCACGACGGGCGGGTCAGCCGGCGAGAGGCCGAGGATGCCAACCGCGCCTTCCTGCTCGTGGCGGACGGACGCCGCGACCGATTCGATTGGGAGAGCCGGGACATCGACCGCCCTGTTGCCCGTCATCGCGAATGGGATCGGCGCGGCATGCGCGGGTACCAGATGCGGCAGACGAGGCATGGCGCCACCTTCGACCTTCAGGACGTGCTGTTCGAGACCGGAAGCGCCCGGCTGCGCCCGGGCGCGGTCGAGCGGCTGCGCCCGCTGGCTTCCTATCTCCGCGCCAATCCGGAGGTTCCGGTTCGGATCGACGGCCATACCGATTCGGTGGGCAGCGATCCCGCCAATCAGGTGCTTTCGGAACGGCGGGCCGATGCGGTTCGGGCGGCGTTGAGCGCGATGGGCGTGGAGGAAAATGAGTTCCTCGTCGCCGGCCATGGTGAGACCATGCCCGTAGCCAACAATGCCGAGGCGGCGGGGCGGCAGCTGAACCGCCGGGTCGAGGTGACCCTGGTCGGCCAGCAGGCGCGCAGCTTCTCGGAGTGAAGGATGGGGGCCGCGGCGGCCCGCGCCGCCCGCCCCC
>DASVTA010000250.1:0-10999 GCA_036387815.1 Allosphingosinicella sp. | reverse complement strand
CAAGCTGCCACTCGTCCAGCAGTCCCTGTCGATGCTGCTCGACCAGCTCAGGCCCGAGGACAAGGTTGCAATCGTCGCCTACGCCGGAACCGCCGGAACGGTGCTCGAGCCCACTCCGGCAGGCCAGAAGGCCGTTATCCGGGCGGCGATCGGCCGCCTCGGCGCGGGCGGAAGCACCGCCGGGGCCGAGGGCATCCGCCAGGCCTATGCGCTGGCCGAGCGCAATTTCGATCCCAAGGGCGTCAACCGGGTCATCCTGGCGACGGACGGCGATTTCAACGTCGGGATCACCGATCCCAATGAGCTCAAGGGCTTCGTCGAGCGCGAGCGCGGCAAGGGCGTGTTCCTCTCCGTCCTCGGCTTCGGAATGGGCAATTACAATGACGCGCTGATGCAGGTGCTGGCGCAGAACGGCAACGGCGCCGCCGCCTATATCGACACCGTCGCCGAGGCCCGGAAGACCCTGGTCGAGGAAGCGACCTCGACCCTGTTCCCGATCGCCAAGGACGTGAAGATCCAGGTCGAGTTCAATCCGGCGACGGTCGCCGAATACCGGCTGGTCGGATACGAGACCCGGATGCTCGCCCGCGAGGATTTCGACAACGACACGGTCGACGCGGGCGACGTCGGTTCCGGCCAGAGCGTGACGGCGCTCTATGAGATCGTACCGGTCGGAGGACCGCGCGCGATCGGCGACCGGCGCTACGCGGCTCCCGCCGCCCGTGCCGGCGGCGGCTCGAGCTCCGAATACGGCTTCGTCAAGATCCGCTACAAGCTTCCGAAATCGTCGGTCAGCCGGCTCATTTCCACTCCGATCGCCCGTTCGGCGGAGGTGAGGCGCTTCGCCGATGCTCCGCTCGACGCGCGCTTCGCGGCCGGGGTCGCCGCCTTCGCCGAGCTTCTTCGCGGCGGCCGCTACGCCGGCTCGATGGGCTATGACGATGTCCTCCGGATGGTCTCGGCCGCGCGCGGCGACGACCCGTTCGGCTATCGTTCGGAGCTGGTCCAGCTCGTCCGCGCGGCGAGCGCCGCCAGGTCGATGGAGGGGCAAGGCCAGGGCAGCGACTAGGCCGCTCCGCGCCCCTCTCCCGGCGGCTCGGGAGAGGGGCGCGGAGGCAATATCGTGCGTTCGACCGCGCCGCGCTTTCGCTATAAGGTCCGCCCGATGCGCCTTCCCCGGTCCCGATCCTGCCCCCACTCCCGCCGCCGGGACGGACGGCCGTGACGGGCAGCGACGACGACATCGCCGCCTCGCTGCCGCGGCCCCCGCTCCCGTCGCCCACCCGGCGCCGCTCGGCGATCGATTCGGCGCTGCGGCGGTTCGACGGCGGCGGGGATCCGGCCGCGGCGGTCGAAGGCCGGCGGCCGGCCCGGCCGGCCTCCTGGCTTCGCCCGTCCCGGCCCTATGCCGGAGCGCTGGCCGGCGCCTTCCTGGCCGCCCTGATCGGCCTGCCCTTCGTCTGGACGTCCTTCGACCGCTACTCCGCCGGGGAACCCCCCGAGGCGCGTGAGGTCCGGCCCGGCGGCGAGGCGCCACCCTCCCCGCCCGCCATGGACGCTTCCGCCCCACCCGCGGCCGACGTGGCGCTGCCGGACGCGGACTTCACGCCCCCTTCCACCTCCGCCTCCCCTGCCCCTCCCCCGGCAATCGAGGACGGCACGATTGCCTCGGAGCCGGCGGCGGGGTTCATCGCGCCCGCGCCGCCGGTCAGCGCCGGCTCGGAGGCGCGGGCCCGAACCGCCGACCCGCCCGCCGCCGCCGCGCAGCAAGGCGAGGTCGTCGTCACCGGTTCCCGGATCCGGCGTCCGAACCTCGAAGCCGCCGTTCCGATGACGGCCGTGGGCGCCGAGCCGGCCTCCGCCGCCGGCGCCCGGATCCCGCGCGGGGACTGGAACGCCTGCACGATCGAAGATCCCCGGCGAGATCTTCGGGCCTGCCGCCGGGCCTCCGCCGCAAGGGGGGGCTCCGGAAAGGCGGCCGAGCCGCTGGCCGAGGGCCTGTCGCGCGCCTGGCAGGGCGACCTGGAAGGCTCGATCGAGGCCTTCGACCGGGCGGCCGCACTGGCCCCGAGATCCGCGGCGCCCTATCTCAACCGGGGCCTGGCCCGCCGGCGCCTGGGCGATTCCGGCCGGGCGCTCGCCGATCTCGATCGGGCCGTGGCCCTCGCCCCGCAATCGGCGCGAGCCCATTATCAGCGAAGCCTCCTGCTTCGCGAGCGCGGCGAATCGAGGCGCGCCCGCGCCGACGAGGAGCGCGCGGTCGAGCTCGATCCGGCCTATGCCGAACTGGTGAGAGCCCAAAGGAGACGAGCGCGGTGACTTCCGCCCAGCCAAGGCCCTTCTGGAGGAGCCTCTATTTCCAGGTCCTGGTGGCCATCGCTCTGGGCGTGGCGGTCGGCTGGCTCTTCCCGGCCTTCGGAGCCTCGCTCAAGCCGCTCGGAGACGCCTTCATCAAGCTGGTGAAGATGATCATCACGCCGGTCATCTTCCTCACCGTCACCACCGGGATCGCCGGAATGTCGGATCTGAAGGCGTTCGGCCGTGTCGGCGCCAAGGCGATGGCCTATTTCCTTACCTTCTCGACCCTCGCCTTGGCCATCGGGCTGGTCGTCGCCAACCTCGTCAAGCCCGGCGACGGGCTCAACGTCGATCCCGCCTCGCTCGACCAGGGGGCGGTCGCCACCTACGTCGACAAGGCGCACGACCAGTCGATCACCGGCTTCCTGCTCGACATCATTCCGGACACCTTCTTCAGCGCCTTCACCTCCGGACAGATATTGCAGGTGCTGTTCGTCTCGATCCTGTTCGGGATCGCGCTGGCACTGCTTGGGACACGCGGGGAGCGGGTGCTCGGAGCGATGCGCGTGCTGACGGCGATCATGTTCCGGATCGTCCACATCCTCATGTATGCGGCTCCGATCGGCGCGTTCGGCGCGATGGCCTATACGATCGGCGCGCACGGCATCGGCACGCTGGTCAACCTCGCCGCCCTCATCGCCACCTTCTATGGGACCTCGCTCCTCTTCGTGCTGGTCGTGCTCGGTCTGGTGGCGCGCGCTGCCGGCTTCTCGATCTTCGCGCTGATCCGCTATCTCAAGGACGAATTGCTGCTGGTGCTCGGAACGTCGAGCTCGGAAAGCGCGATGCCCCTGCTGATGGAGAAGCTGGAGCGCGCCGGCTGCCCGAAGCCGATCGTCGGCCTCGTCGTCCCGACGGGCTACAGCTTCAACCTCGACGGCACCAACATCTACATGTCGCTCGCCGCCTTGTTCATCGCCCAGGCCACCAACACGCCGCTCAGCGTCGGCGACCAGATGCTCCTGATGGCGGTCGCAATCCTGAGCTCGAAGGGCGCGGCCGGAGTGACGGGGTCGGGCTTCATCGTCCTCGCCGCGACCCTGTCGGTGCTTCCAACCGTCCCGGTGGCGGGAATGGCGCTGATCCTCGGCGTGGACCGGTTCATGAGCGAATGCCGCTCGCTCACCAACTTCATCGGCAATGCCGTCGCCACCATCGTCGTCGCCCGATGGGAGAAAGCGGTGGACCTGGATCAGCTCAGGGCGGCGCTGGCGGGACGCGGCGGCGAGTTCGAGGAAGGGGAAAGCGACGCCCTTCAGATCGAGGGGCGGAGCGATGTTCCAGAGGCCGGCGGATGACGGACAGACGTGGATAATCGTCATCCCGGCGAAAGCCGGGAGCTCGGGGAGACCCGCCGAGACTTCTCGATCCGAGGTCCCGGCTTTCGCCGGGATGACGCGCGCAGCCTAGCGCCGGGTCCGCTCCACTGGGAACTTGATCGTGCCCGCCGCCGGCTCCGCCAGCAGCTGCGCGACGCTCCGCGCCAGATCGGCCTGCCGGAAAGGCTTGGCGAGGCGGGGAAGCTCCGAGCCCGATCCTTCGGCGATGGTCGAATAGCCGCTGATCAGCATCGCCGGGAGCGAGGGCTGGAGATCGCGGACGTGGCGGATCAGGTCCACTCCGTTCATTCCGGGCATCAGATAGTCGCTGACGATGACGTCGCACCCGGCGCCGTCCCGCACCAGCCGCAAGGCCTCCGCTCCGGAAGCCGCTTCGATCACGGCATAGCCGATGTCCGTGAGCATGTCGGCCGTCGCCCGGCGGACGATGTCCTCGTCGTCGACCAGCAGGATGGTCGCCGCCTGACGGGCGATCACCAGCGGCGCCGGCTCCGGCTCCTCCCGGCCCGCCGGCTCGCGCGCCGCCGGAAGCCACATCTCCGCCGTCGTGCCTTCGCCCGGCTTGCTCCGGAGATGGAGCGTACCGCCGAGCTGGGCTGCGAGGCCGTGGACCATGGATAGGCCGAGGCCGGTGCCGCGCCCGACGCCCTTGGTCGAGAAGAAGGGCTCCACCGCATGGGCCAGCGTGACCGCGTCCATTCCGACACCGGTGTCGCTGATCGCCACCCGCAGATATTGGCCGGGGGCCAGCAGCCTGCCGGGGCCGACCTGCTCGCATCGCGCCGAAATGCCGAGCCTTCCTCCTCCGGCCATGGCGTCCCTGGCGTTGAGGGCGAGGTTGAGGATCGCGAGCTCGAGCTGGTTGGGATCGATCCGGGCGGGCGGCAGCTCCGCGGGGCAGTCTACGCAGACCTCGACCATCGGCCCAACCGACTTGCCGATCAGGTCCTCCATTCCCCGAAGCAAGGCGACGATGTCCACTGAGCGCGGCTGAAGGTCCTGGCGGCGCGCAAAGGCGAGGAGGCGCTGGACCAGCGTCGCCGCGCGGCTGGCGGCCTGAAGCGCCATGTCGATGTGCCGGTGCGACTTGTCGCCGGGCGGAGCGCGGCGGCGAAGGAGGTCGAGGCTGCCGATGATGGGGGTGAGCAGGTTGTTGAAATCATGGGCGACCCCGCCCGTGAGCTGCCCCAGCGTTTCCAGCTTCTGCGCCTCGTGAAGCTGCGCGAGCGCGGATTCGTGCTCGCGGGTGCGCTCCTCGACCCGAGCCTCCAGCGTTTCGTTGGCCTGGGTGAGGTCGCTCTGGCTCGAAGCCAGCGATTCGAGGCGCGCCCGGGCTTCATACTGGCGGCGGCGGCCGCGCAGGGCGGAGCGGGCGACGCTGACGAGGGTGGTCGGGTGGAAGGGCCGCTCGAGGAAGGTGACGTTGCCGAGCACTTCGAGGAAGCGCTCCGCGGCCGGATTGCGCTCCAGCCCGCCGCCGCGGCTGGTCAGCAGGACGAAGGGGAGATCCGACCATTCGGGCTGCGCGTCGATCCAGCTGCGCACCGGGCGAAGGTCGGAGCGCACCAGCGCTTCCTCGGTGACGAGCACGAAGCCCGCGCCGAGATGCAGCTCCAGGATCAGCGACGTGAGTTCGGGGCAGATCGCCGCCGAGATGCCCGCCTCGCCCAGCATCGCCGAAGCGACCGCGGCGTCGCGGCCGATCGGCGCGAGGATCAGGGCCCGTTCGGAAAGCTCGTCCTTCAAGCGGCCGCTTCCTCCAGAGGCCGCGCCCGGCTGCCGAGGAGCTCCGGCACCCCTCGAAGGACGCCCTGGAAATTCGCGAGCGGCGACCCGACCGTGATCCCGTTCTCGCCGATCCTGAACTCGCGGATCGTGTCCTCGTGCGCGCTCGTGCGCTTCTTGATCACGGAGATCGCCCGGCGCACCCGGCCGGTCGCCTCGAAGTAGCGAAGCAGGATCACCGTGTCCGCCAGATAGGTGACGTCGACCGGCGATTTCATGTCGCCCACCAGCCCGTGCTGGGCCACGGTAAGGAAGCTGCTCGTCCCCTTGCGGTTCAGGAATTGAAGCAGCTCGTGCATGTGGAGGATGAGCTGCTGCTCCGCGGGCATCGCCGCCTGGTAGCCGTTGAGGCTGTCGATGACGACGGTCTGGACGCCCTCGTCCTCGACGGCGCAGCGGACCCGGTGCGCGAACTCGCCGGGCGCCAGCTCGGCCGCATCCACCTGCTCGATGACCAGCTTGCCGCCTTCGACCATCGAGCGTAGGTCGAACCCCAGCCCCTTGGCCCGCTCGAACAGCAGGCCCAGCTCCTCGTCGAAGATGAACAGGGCCGCCCGGTCGCCGCGCTCCACCGCCGCCACCGCGAAGCTCAAGGTGAGGAGCGACTTGCCGGTCCCCGACGGACCGATGACCAAAGTGCTCGACCCGCGCTCGATCCCGCCGCCGAGCAGGGCGTCGAGCTCCGCCGTCCCGCTCTTCACCGTGTCGCGGCTGAAATCCGTCCGGTGCTCCGACGACACCAGCCTCGGGAAGACCCGGATTCCGCCGGTGTCGATGACGAAATCGTGATAGCCGCCGCGATAGCGCTGCCCGCGATATTTGATCACCCTCAGGCGCCGCCGCTCGGCGCCGTATTCGGGCGCCAGCTCCTCCAGCCGGATGACTCCGTGAGCCACGCTGTGCACCGTCTTGTCGTTGATCTCCGTTGTGAGGTCGTCGAGCATCACCACGGTGGAATCGTGGTGCGAGAAATAATGCTTCAGCGCCAGGATCTGACGGCGGTAGCGAAGGGAGCTCTGGGCGAGCAGCCGGATTTCGGAGAGGCTGTCGAGAACGATTCGCGTAGGCTGGACCCGCTCGACCACTTCGAAGATGCGCTTGGTCGTCTCGCCGAGCTCGAGGTCGGACGAATAGAGCAGGCTCTGCTGCTGCTCGTCGTCGAGCAGGCTTTCGGGCGGCACCAGCTCGAATATGTCGATCGGGCCGGCCAGCTCCCATCCGTGCGAGGAGGCGCTCTCGCGAAGCTCGGCCTCCGTCTCGGACAAGGTGATGTAGAGCCCGCGCTCGCCCTGCGCCGCGCCCTCGATCAGGAACTGGATGGCGATGGTGGTCTTGCCGGTGCCGGGGCTGCCCTCCAGCAGATAGACCCGCCCCCGCCTCAGCCCGCCCGCGAGGATATTGTCCAGACCGGCCACGCCGGTCGCCGCTTTTATCGTCCGATCGTCCACTTTTCCCTCGCTGCCGCGGCCCGGGAGCGCGGACGATTGCCCATAGATCGGCCGTTTCGGAGGTCAAACCTTTGCAGCCGTACGCCGAACGCACCGGGCGGGATTCAGGTCCCGCCCGCCCGGTCGGCCAGGTCCATGAAGTCGCGGGCCAGGTCGCGGTCCCGCGCGTCCTTGAACACGACGTCGAGGTCGGGGGCTTCGCCGAGCATGTGCAGGAGCGTCCACAGTGCGAAGCGGCCGCCGCGATCCCTCTCGAGGCCGAGGTCGACCTTCATCCGCTCGATTCCGGAGCCGAGCGCAGCGGGAGTGACCGAGCCGAGATCCGAGGTTCCGAAATAGCGGCGCAGCTGGTCGTCGAAGTTCATCCCGCGGCCCTACGCGCGAAGGGGCCGGAGCGAAACCGGAACCTGGCGTCAGTGCTCCAGCCCCCTCTTCTCGCGAGACGGCGCCTGCCGCACCCGGGGAAGCGCGTCGGGAAAGCGAAGGCGCACCAGCCAGAACAGCATCAGGCCGAAAGGCGCGAAGGCGAGCGCGAACAGGAAGGGCGATCCGCGCGCCCATTGCGGAAGCACATCCTGCTGACCCAGGAAGAAGGAGCCGGTGGCGATGAAGAAGGCGAAGCACATCCGCCAGAGGTGGCGTGCGAGGCGCTGGACCGCCGTGGGCGAGGAGCGCGCGATCGCGTTGATGTCGAGCAGGCCGGCGAGCAGGCAGATTGCGGCGAAAGCGAATATCGGGCCGCGCCCGGCGGGAGTCGTGGCGCCCGTGAAGCCGCTCCAGACGGTCGCCGCCGCACCGGCGAGCACCAGGGCGCAGGCGATCTTCTCGGTTCTCCCCGGCCCGCCTTCGCGGCGGCGCGCGGTCAGCCATCCGGTGACGACGAAATAGCAGACCATGATCCCGCCCACCGGGGAGCCGGGCGGCGACCTGAACGGCTCCAGCAGCGCCGCGGTCGTCCCGAGAACCAGCATCGACACACAAAAGCCGGTGCCGGCCAGGCCGTGCAGGGACCCGCCCTTGCGCGCCGCGGCAGCGGCCGCCCCGGCCGCCAGCGCCATCAATCCGGCGCCAATGTGCAACCACAGCATCGCCTTCACGTCAGCTCTCCCAGCCGGAGGCGCCTTCATCTTCCTCCCCGCCGCCGGGGCCGAACTCCAGCAGGTCGCCAGGCTGGCAGCCCAGCGCCTCGCAGATCGCCTCCAGCGTCGAGAAGCGAATGCCCTTCGCCTTGCCGGTCTTGAGGATGGACAGATTGGCGAGGGTGATCCCCACCCGGCCGGAAAGCTCGGTGAGGGTCATCCGGCGGGCGTAAAGGACGTCGTCCAGCTTCACGAGGATCGGCATGTCAGACCATCGCGTCCAGATCGGAGCGGAGCCGCGCGCCCTCTTCGAACACGCGCGCGAGCACGAACAGCAGGAGCACTGCGATCCAGCCGCTCAGCGAGGGATCCCATTCGCCGACGTCCGCCCCGGCGCGGGACAGCAGCTGGATGAACAAGCCGCAGCTGAGCTCGAACAGCTGCACGAGCAGCAGGCACCAGGCGATGACCCTCAACCGCGCCGCGTTCTCCGGAACGAACGGCGCTCCGGCGCTGACGGTCCCGACCATCGCGAGCAGCCGCGAGAGCATGATATGAACCGCGGCGAACACCGGCAGCGCCGCGAGCACCCAAAGCCTCATGACGGGGAGAACCGCACCGGCGTCGAGGCGCGGCGTGCGCTGGAAATAGTCGCGGAATGCGTGTTCGAAGAGGAATGAAGCCAGGAGCATGACCGCGAAGGCCGCGGCCGCGGCAAGGTTCAGGAGCCGCGCCGCCTTGAGCAGCATCCGAGATGCGGCGAGGGCCTTGAAAGGGCGGTCCGGCATCAGCCTCTCCATCGTTATTATCGTTTAACGATATGACGCTTATTGTTTCACGTCAAGAGCTGCGCTGCTCAGGGATGGACCGCCGCGACGGGGTCGGCGGCGACCTCGCGGGCGAAGGCGGCGACGTCCTCCAGCACCGGCGCCTGGCGGCGGAGCGGAAGCGCGAGGGCGGTGAGTATCCCGGCATGGCCGAGGCGGGGGTAGAGCTTCAGCCTCACGTCGGCTCCGCCCTCGCGAAGCCGGTGAGCGAGCTCGCGGCTGTGGCGGGGCCTCACCCTCACGTCGTCGGCGCCGTGCAGAAGCAGGGCCGGAGGAGCGCCCGGACCGGCGTGGCGTACGGGCTGGGTCTCTTCCGGCCTGGGCCACCCGCCGAAGGCGCCGATCGTCGCCGGATCGTCGAGCGGCAGGAAGTCGTAGGGGCCGGCAAGACCCGCTAGGCCGCGCACCGCCGCCCGGTCCGGGCCGAGGAGGCCGGGCTCGAGCGCGAGCATCGCGGCGTTGTAGGCGCCGGCGCTGTGGCCGGCGAGGACGATCCGTTCGCCGTCGCCGCCATAGGCGCCGGCGTTGCGCCTGGCCCACCGCACCGCGGCCGCGCAGTCCTTCAGGAAATCGGGATAGCGCACCTCCGGCACCAGCCGGTAATCGGGAATGACGACGACGAAGCCTTTCGCGGCGAGCGCCCTCGCGGCGAAGGCGAAAGGCTGGCGCCGGCCGCTGTTCCAGGAGCCGCCGTAGAAGAAGACGATCACCGGCCGTGGGCGGGCGGCGGCCGCGCGGGGGGCGTAGACGTCGAGCTTCAGCCTCTCTCCCGCTCCGAAGGCGACGTCATGCGCCACCCGCCGCGAAGCCCGGTCCTTGGGCATGAGCGCGTTGAAGGTGCCGAGCGGGTCGAGCGTCAGGGCCATGGCTGCCAGGAATAGGACGCCCGGAACCGCCCACAAGAGGCGTTTCGAGTTTCCTTTGCCCAGCCTTCGCCGCGCGCTCTGGCCCTGCCGCATTATTATGACGATCAGCGCCTCTGAGGGCCCGGAGCCGCATACAGGCCGGGATCGGCGAGCTTCCTGCCAAGCGCGATCATCAGGTCGGTGTCCTCGGCGGCGCCGTCGAGCATCAGGCCGGGTCCCGGATTGTCCGCCGGCGAGTGATAGGGTCCGCCAAGGAAGGCGTTGAGCTTCTTCATGTCGGCGAACGAGCCGCCGACCATGATCGCGGGAACGCCCGCGCGGGCGAGCGCCCAGCCGTCCTGGCGCTCGACGAAGGCGGCGGCCTCGTCGTCGGGGTCGAGGATCCGGCCGGCCTCGGCGACCGTCCGCTCGACGATCGCCTCCAGCCCGGCATGGCCTCGACCCATCATCGCCACCCTCTCGCCCCGGGGCGTGATCGCGAGCGTGTCCATGTTGATCGCCGCGACGATCGAGCGGAGCGCAACGGGAGGCCGCGCCGCGAAATATTCGGCGCCGAGCAGGCCCATTTCCTCGGCGGTGGTGGCGAGGAACAATATGTCGCGCTTCGGCCGCTGCCCCCGGGCCAGGGCCCGGGCGATCTCGAGCAAGGCCGCGATCCCGCTCGCATTGTCGACCGCGCCGTTGCAGATCTTGTCCTCAGCCTCCCTGTCGCAGACTCCGAGATGGTCCCAATGGCCGAGGTAGAGCAGGCTCTCGCCCCCGCCGTCCGTGCCCCGGATCCGGCCGATCACATTATGGGTCTGGAGCGTCTCCACGACCGTCCCGACGTCGAGGGTTCCCCGCAGCCTGAGCGGCGCCGCCGCGAAGGAAGGGTCCGGCAGGGCGCGAAGGAGGGCGGGATCGCCGCTCGCCGCCCGGACAAGAGTCTCGGCGGCGGCCTGCGACATCACTCCCGCGATCCGCGCCGGGGGCCGAACGGCGAGGGCCCTCTGGCCGGCGTCGTAGACCCGCTGGACGACCGGCCAGGGAAGCGCCGGGTCCATGATCCCGATCACCGCGGCCGCGCCTCGGGCGGCGATCGCGTCGGCGCGCTGCGAATAGCTGGGGAGGCCGGCGCCCTCCGGCTCGTGATAGTGGATGAGGACGATCGCGCCCTTGAGGTCGGCCCCGGAAAGCTGATCTATCCCCTTCTCGGGAACGACCGCGCCATGGCCGGCGAAGATCACGGGCGCCGAGCCGAGCTTTTCACGGGCGGCGCGGCCGAAGAGGATGATCTCATCGCGGCCGAGTTCGATC
>DASVTA010000249.1:0-1963 GCA_036387815.1 Allosphingosinicella sp. | reverse complement strand
CGCCGGCTCGACCGTGGTGCCCGGCGACCGGGGCCAATTGCTCCAGCTGCTTCGCAACCTCGTCGTCAACGCCTTGAAATACGGACGGACCCATTCGCAGGTGACGGTGCGGATCGAGGAGGACGGCCCCGCCCTTCTTCGCCTGACGGTGATCGACCGCGGCGAAGGCATCGCTCCGGAGCATCTCCCCCGGCTGACCGAGCGGTTCTACCGGGTGGATGCCGGCCGCAGCCGGGCGGTCGGCGGCACCGGGCTCGGCCTCGCCATCGTCAAGCATATCGTCGGTCGTCACCGCGGCCGGCTCGGCATCAGGAGCAGCCTCGGCGAGGGGACTTGCGTGACGGTGTGGCTTCCGCGCGAAACGGAGCCGCTGTCATGAAACCGTCATCCAAACGTCACAAGGGGTACGCGCGACGGACCTAAGGGGGTCGCGCCGGTCCGGTTATGGCGGGTCATTGGAGGCACGAATGAACAAAAGCATTTTCGCGGCGGCTCTCGCCGCCGTTGCGCTCGCCGGCTGCGGCCAGCAATCCGGCGGCGGCCAGGGCCAGCAGATCCAGATCGTCGGCTCCTCGACCGTCTATCCCTTCACCACGGCCGTCGCCGAGCAGTTCCAGCGGACCCATCCCGGGATGAGCGCGATCGTCGAATCGACCGGCACCGGAGCGGGCCTGAAGCTCTTCTGCGGCGGCGTCGGCGACCAGCATCCGGACATGACCAACGCCTCGCGGCGGATCAAGGCCTCGGAGTTCCAGGATTGCGCGAAGAACGGCGTCAAGCAGGTCATCGAGATCCCCGTCGGGATCGACGGCCTCGCGCTCATCGAGGGCAAGAACGGTCCGGCCATGAGCCTCACCGCCCGCGACGTCTACGCCGCCCTCGCCGCCAATCCCTTCGGCAAGCCGAACACCGCCAAGACCTGGAAGGACGTCAACCCGGCCCTCCCGGCGGTCGCGATCCAGGTCTACGGGCCGCCGCCGACCTCGGGCACGCGCGACAGCCTCGCCGAGCTGATCCTGGAGAAGGGCTGCGACAGCGATCCGGCGATGAAGGCGCTGAAGGACAGCGACAAGGACAAGCACAAGGATCTGTGCACCAAGGTCCGCGAGGACGGAGCCTATGTCGAGGCGGGCGAGAACGACAATCTGCTCGTGCAGAAGGTCGCCGCCAATCCCGGCGCGATCGGCGTTCTGGGCTATTCCTTCCTCGAGGAGAATGCCGACAAGGTGAAGGGCATTCCGCTCGGCGGGATCGCCCCGACGGCCGAGACCATCTCGAACCTCACCTATCCGGGCGCGCGACTGCTCTACCTCTACGCCAAGGGCGAGCATGTGAACGTCATTCCCGGGATGCGCGAGTTCCTGGCCGAATATGCCAAGGCCTGGGCCAAGGGCGGCTATCTCGAGCGCCGGGGCCTCATCCCCGCCCCCGCCGACGTCCAGGCGAAAGGCTCCGAGGCCGCGACCAAGCTCGGCCCGATGACCGCGGACGGGCTGAAGTGAGGCAAACCAGCGTTCATTCCTCCCCCAGCTTGCTGGGGGAGGGGGACCGCGCGAAGCGCGGTGGAGGGGAAATTCGGAGTCGGCATTGCCCCCCACCACGACGCTTCGCGCCGCGGTCCCCCTCCCCGAGACAAGCTCGGTGAGGACTGCCTGAATGTCCCCCGCCGCCATCTTCCTCGCCGTCCTCGGCCTCGCCCTGCTCGGGTGGCTGACCGGGCGCGCGCGAGCGATGGCGTTCGCCGGCCGGGGCGCCGCGCGCCCGCATTCGCTGCCCGCCTTCCACGGCTGGTACGTCGCCTTGTGGGCGGCGATTCCCGCGCTTCTGTTCCTTCTCGTCTGGCTCCCGCTTTCGGGGCACCTGGTGATGCAGGACGTGCTTGCGAGCCCGGGGGCCTCGAAGCTGCCGCCGTTCGAGATGCAGCGCAACGCGATCCTCCAGGAAGCGCGCGAGCTGGCGGAGG
>DASVTA010000248.1:0-8040 GCA_036387815.1 Allosphingosinicella sp. | reverse complement strand
CAACGACGAGATCGTCGCCGGCGACGACGCCGTCGCGGTCGGCGAGGGCGCCACCACCGGCAATCTGTGGACCAGCCTGATCTCGAACGACAACGACATCGAAAGCGGCATCGCCAGCCGCCGGATCACCTCGGTCGACACGAACGGCACCGAGGGGACCGTCGTCATGGACACGTTCACGCGGACGCTGACCTATTCGGCCGACGGTATCGACCTGGCACCCGGCGAGACCCGCACCGACACCTTCAGTTACACCGTCACCGACGGCTGGGGCTCGTCCGACACGGCGACGGTTACCGTCACCATCACCGGCGGCGAAGGCGGCGGAGTCTCGATGAGCGCGGCCGGCCAGAACCCGATCCTGGCGGCCTTCGCGCCCGAGGCCGGGGCGGAAGGCTTCGTCGATTTCGGAGCAATGAGCGCGGTCCAGCCGGAAATGCTCCTTTCCGAGATGGTTCACATCGCCTGACCCGGTTGCCGGGAATGAAGCGGAGGCCGCTCCCGAAAGGGGGCGGCCTTCTGCCTTCGGCTGATTGGGGAAAGCATGCTGCGCGCGGTTCCAGGTCCGGGCGCAAACCGCGAAGGTGCCTTCAAGGACACACGGGCAGGCAAGGCCCAAAGACGGGGAACGCTCATGAATCCGAGTATTTTCAACAAGTAAACCAAGAAGTCACAGAGTGTTGTTTGAGGACGAAAGTTTTGACTCGACAAAAAGATCAGTAAGGGTCAAATGTGAGTCGAGGGGAGGGGCGAGCTATGATCTCTGCCTCGTCATTCATTTTGCGTCGCCGCTGTAAAATGTCCGCATGGTTCGCCGTGCTGGTCGCTATTTTTGCCTTTCTTCTGATCGCATGGCCGGCGGCAGCCGGTGCCCAAGCCCTGGCCGTCAGCAAGCAGCTTTGCTCGAGCTCCGGCTGTACCCCGACCGCTTCCAACTCCGTCGCTCCCGGCGAGGCGGTTTGGTACGAGATCACAATCACCAACCTCGACCCGTCTAATTCCAAGTCGGTCAACCTGGTGGACACGCCGCCTGCCGGTCTCGTGCTGGTCAATTCGGATTGCGGCCAAACGGCCGCCTCGGCGACGGCACGCGCCTGGAGTGGCGGCCCCGGGATCCTCGGGAACCTTCCGGTCGCCGCGGGCGGGCAATATGTCTGCCTGCTGCACGGCTATTTCGACGGCACGACCGGCGGCGGCGTCAACAGTGTCACGGTTACGGACGAAGCCGGCCAGCGGGCGCAGGACAGCGTCAACACGCTGGTGCCCGCGAACAGGCCGCTGCCAACCGATCTGGCGATCACGAAGACCGCAAATCCGGCCACGCTCGACATCACTTACGGGCCTCAGATCGTGACCTACAAGATCGAGATCGCCAATGTCGGGCAGAGCGACGTCTATCTCGGGCCCTTCTTGAAGATCCAGGACCGGCTGGCGCTCAAGCCGACCAGCGTGGTCCTCGACGCCCAGTTGCTGGGGGCGACCTGTGCGGTCGTGCCCGCGGCCGGCTCTATCCTGTCCGACTGTCTCAATCCGGTCGCCACTCAGCCCGCCAGCGCGCTCCCGAGGCTTCGGATCGCCTCCGTAGCCTATGAGGATTTCGCCGCCTGGACCTACGCTCCCAACAATCCCGGCCTGCTCCGGGTAGGCCACAAGATCGTGCTGACCGTTCAGGTGCGGGTCTCGCCGGTTCCCGGCGCCGAATGCATCATCACTCCGGGCGGCGACGGCTTCCTCGAGGAAGCCACGATCCGGCTCACCCTGCCCGGCACTCCGACGACTCTTCCAGAGCTGCCGGCCGGAAGTTCGGCGGCCAACAACAGCGCTAGCATCCCGCTACAGGTCATCACCGGCGCCACCGCGGTGAACAGTGCCTGCAACGCACCTTTCCTGCCTCCCTCGCCGGTGATCCAGATCACCAAGGCGCAGGTGCTTCCCCTGCCGGTCAACAACCCCGTCGCCTGGCCCGGGACCATCACCTACCTCATCACCGTCAAGAATATCTCGCCGACCCTCTGGCTGAGGAAGATCCGGGTCGGTGACTTCGTGCGCGAGCCGGTGGGAACGCCGCCGTTCACCGCTCGCTACATCAGCCACAGCTGCCTTCCGCCGGTCTGCTTCCCTTGGGCCCAATCGACCCAGACGCTGGCGGGCTATGGCGACAGCAAGCAGGTCTGGAGAGCGACCCTTCACGATACGGGCAGCGGCCTCGCCCCGGGCGGCAGCGTCACCGTCCGGCTGAGGCTGCGCTATGAGCATCCACGCTGCGACAGCTATACCGGCGCCGGGTTCGAGCCGGTGGACAATATCGGAATCATCTTCGGCTGGGATCAGTTCGATCCGTCGAACAACAGCACGGTTTCCGTCGCCCAGCTGCAGGGCGTCCGCGCGACCACGCGGATGCGCACGGTACCGCGTTGCCCGCTCGTCGTCCGCAAGAAACCGACGGTCGCGCCCGTCAACTTCCCGCCGCCGACCGTCTATTTCAACCAGCCCTATGGCTACTTGGTCGAATATTCGAATCCGGTGTCGACCAACCAGACGTTCCAGGTCGGCACCCTGATCGACGCGCTCCGCTACGTCCCTTCGCCAGCGACCGCCGCCCTTTACGCCAACCAGCTCAAGGTGGACTATAATTATGCCTGCACGCCGTCCGGCGGGTTGAGCGGCGGATATCCGACCTCGGGCGCCAACACGGTGTTCATCGTGGCGTCCGCATTGGCCCAGCAGGGCGTTCGGATCCTCCAGAACAGCGCCCCGGTGGCCTTCCCGCCCGGAGCCAAGCTCAGCTGCCTCATCAATGCGACGGTCCGGCAGCCGCCGGCCGCCGATCCCAATTGCTCGAGCGCGGAGCTCCAGAACGTCGGGATCCTCGACATGTCCATTTACTACAATCCCAACATGTTCACCTCGCCGAGCGGCGGGCCGAACATGATGAGCGCCGTCCGAACGCCGCTTCTCAAGTGCCACAATTACGTGATCAACAAGGCGGCGGTCGAGACCTGGGTCGGTCAGGGGGCCGCTCCCCTGCACTGGACGCTGGGAATTACCAATGCCGGTCCGGACGTGACCGCCGGGACCACCAAGATCGCGGACCTGTTCCAGCCCGCGCCCACCGCTCTGAGCGCGACGACGCCCGCCTGCCAGGCCCCCGCGACTCCCTGCGGCTGGCTGTGGCAGCCAGGCCCGCCGTCCGCGAACCCGATCCTGGTGCCGACGAGCTTCAAGAGCGGCCAGACGATGACCGTCGGCTTCACCGTCCCGAACACGACGGCCGCGCCCGCGCCGCTCGGCAACAACTGCAACTCGGCGTCGGCGAGCTTCCTGCTGCCGAACACCCCGTGGTTCGGTTATTGGAAGCCCGGCTCGCTCCTCACGACGACCAGCAAATGCATCCTGGTGCTGAAGGTGGGGAAGATACTGGTCGACAAGCTTGTCGTGAACACGACCGGGATCGCGGTGGCGGGGGCCTATTCGATCAGGGTGGCCTGCACCTATCCCAACATCGCGATTCCCCAGTCGACCTTCAGCCTCGCGGCCGGCGCTTCCTTCACGGTTTCCAACATTCCAGCCGGATCCCAGTGCACCGTGACCGAAAGCCCGGTCCCGGAGACGCCGCCGGGGACTCGATCCTGCACATCGCCCTATTGGACGACGACCTACGTCAATGCCCAGTCGTTCACGACGCCTTCCGATGGAGCGTCGGTCAAGATGGCGGTCGTCAACACGCTCAGATGCTCGCCGGTCGGCCGGCTGGTCATCGACAAGAACACGATCGCCCGGGGCCCCCAGACGCCGTTCACCTTCCTCGTCGACTGCACGCCGTCGGGACCGACCGGCCTGCTGGTTACCGTCCCCGCCAACGGCCAGGGCTACGTCGCCGACATACCCTCCCCGGCGACCTGCACGATCGTCGAGCAGCCGCACCCGGCTCCGGCCGGCTGCACCTGGGGGCCGGTTCAGTCGCCACCCGGAGCGATACCGATCCCGGCCGGCGGCTCCGCGACGGTGGGGGTGACCAACTGGCTCCGCTGCCGGGCCGCGGGCGGCGACGGCACCCTCCACGTGCGCAAGTTCGTCATGGTCAACGGCAGCAAGGTGCCGGCCAGCCCGTCGACCCTGCCGCCCGCCTGGCAGACGAGCTTTCCGATCACGATCAGCTGCGGCGGCGGAGCGCCCATCGCCGGCTCTCTCAACGCCGGCAACAATTACCAGACCGCGGCCGCGATTCCCGCCGGAGTCGCGTGCACCGTTCAGGAGACGACGCCGATCTTCCCGGTCCAGGCCTGCCACTGGTCGACAACCTATCCCCAGGGCCAGACCGCGACCTTGCCCACGCTGGGTGCGGCTGCAACGATCGACGTTTATAACGAGCAGGTCTGCAACTAGGCCGGGCCCGGGCCGACGCGAGCAGGGCCAGGCCGCGTCCTAGCCGAGCCCTTCGAGAAGGCCCTCGAACAGGCGGCGGCCGTCGGTGCGGCCGTGGGCCGGCTCGACCATCCGTTCCGGGTGCGGCATCATGCCGAGCACGTTGCCCGCTTCGTTGACGATCCCGGCGATGTCGCGGGCGGAGCCGTTGCAGGCGTCGGCGTAGCGGAAGGCCACCCGCCCTTCGCCCTCGAGCCGGTCCAGCGTCTCCGTGTCGGCCTGGTAATTGCCGTCGTGGTGGCCGACGGGGATGACGATTTCCTCGCCCGCTCCGTAGCGGCTGGTGAAGGCGGTCTGGCCGTTCTCGACCTTCAAGGGCACGTCCCGGCAGATGAAGTGGAGGTTGGCGTTGCGCATCAGCGCGCCCGGCAGGAGGCCGGCTTCGGTGAGGATCTGGAAGCCGTTGCACACGCCGAGGACCGCCACTCCGCGCGCTGCCGCCTCGCCGACGGCGCCCATCACCGGCGATCGCGCCGCCATGGCTCCGGAGCGCAGATAGTCGCCGTAGGAGAAGCCGCCGGGGATGGCGATCAGGTCGAGCCCTTCGGGCAGCTCGGTTTCCCGGTGCCAGACCATCGCCGGCCGGTTGCCGGTCACCTGCTCCAGCGCGACCGCCATGTCGCGGTCGCAATTGGAGCCGGGGAAGACGATGACGGCGCTCTTCACGCCGGCTGTCCGCGCGCCGCCTCGCGCTCGATCCGGAAATTCTCGATCACGGTGTTGGCGAGCAGCTTGCGGCACATTGCCTCCACTTCCTCGTCGCCGACGCTCTCGGCGAGATCGAGCTCGATCAGCTTGCCGGCCCGGACGTCGTTGACGCCGGCGAAGCCGAGCCCTTCCAGCGCATGGTGGATGGCCTTGCCCTGGGGATCGAGAACCCCGTTCTTCAAGGTGACGTAGACTCGGGTTTTCATGGCCGCCCTATGCCGCCAAAGCGGCGGCCGGCACAAGGGGCCGCCGCCGCGTCCCCCCCGTCATCCCGGCGAAGGCCGGGACCTCGCGTCGAGAAGTCTCGGCGGGTCTCCACCAGGTCCCGGCTTTCGCCGGGATGACGGCGCGCTTGTGACGTTCCCGCCCAGCCCCTATCTTGCCTGTCATGGCCGAGCCTTCCGAAATCGCCCTCACCCCCGCCGCGGCGGCGCGAGTCGCCGCGATCGCGGTCCGCCAGGGCAAGCCGGCGATCCTTCGGCTCAGCGTGGAAGGCGGCGGCTGCGCCGGCTTCAGCTACCGCTTCGGCCTCGCCGACGCGGTGGAGGCGGACGATCTCGTGGCCGGGGAGAGCGGGGTGACGCTGGTCGTCGACCCGATGACCCACGATCTGGTGAAGGGCGGCGCCGTCGATTACGTCGAATCGCTCGGCGGGGCGGCCTTCCAGGTCCGCAACCCCAACGCGGCCTCGGGCTGCGGCTGCGGCTCCAGCTTCTCGGTTTAGCCCCGACCGTCATTGCGAGCGCAGCGAAGCAATCCGGTTCGGAGGTCCTCGCACGCTCCGAAACTGGATTGCTTCGTCGCTCCGCTCCTCGCAATGACGATCCGATGAAGATCGTCACCTACAACCTCAACGGAATCCGGGCGCGCCTCCCTCGCCTCATCGAATATCTGGAGGAGGAGAAGCCCGACGCGCTCTGCCTCCAGGAGATCAAGTGCGCGGACGAGGCCTTCCCGATCGAGGACGTGCGGGCCGCCGGCTATGACGGGGTGTGGCACGGGCAGAAAGGCTTCAACGGAGTGGCCATCCTCACGCCCCTGGACGCCGGGCCGCCGGAGCTTCGGCGGACGGGCCTTCCGGGCGATCCCGACGACACCCACAGCCGCTATATCGAGGCCGAGGTGAAAGGCGTGGTGATCGGCTCGATCTACCTGCCCAACGGCAATCCGGTCGGAACCGAGAAATTCGCCTACAAGCTCGCCTGGATGGAGCGGCTGCGCGAGCCTGCCCGGGCCCTGCTGGCGGAGGAGAAGCCGGCGGTGCTGGCGGGGGACTGGAACGTCATTCCCACCGACAGCCATGACGACGTCTTCTCGGTCCGGGCCATGGCGCACGACGCGCTGATGCAGCCCGAGAGCCGGGCCGCCTTCCGCCGGATCCTCCATTCGGGCTGGACCGACGCGATCCGGACCCGCCATCCCGACGGGGCCGTCTACACCTTCTGGGACTATACGGCGGGCTGCTGGCAGCGCGACGCGGGCTTCCGGATCGACCATCTCCTGCTCAGCCCGCAGGCGGCCGACCGGCTCCTGGATGCCGGCGTGGACAAGAGCCACCGCGGCCGCGAGAAAGCCTCGGACCACGCCCCCACCTGGGTTCGGCTGGAAGACGAGGAGGAGCGCTCATGACCCCTTTCACCCGCCGCCATTTCCTCGGCACCGCCGGAGCGGTCGCAGCCGTCCAATTACTCCCAGGCTGCGCCACCCGCGGAGCGAAGGCGGGCGCGGCCTCGGTCGACGCGCTGCTCGCCCGGATGGCGGACGAGATACTCGCCGAATATCCGGAGAATGCGACCACGCTGGGGCTCGACAAGGACGCCCGGGGCGGGCTCAAGTCCAAGCTCACCGACCGCTCGCTGCATGGCCGCGCCCGGCTGGCCGGCGCGGCCGCCGACCGGCTCAGGCGGCTGCAGGCGGTGGGCCGGACCGGGCTCGATCCGGCTGAGCAGATCCATCTCGGCGTGGCAGAGACGGCGCACCGGCTGGCGGTCGAGGGGTTCCGCTTCCCCTATGGCGACGTGGTCACGCTCAACCAGAATTATTCTTACCGCAACGCGCCCTATGTCGTGGCCCAGAATACCGGCGCCTTCGTCGAGGTTCCGGACTTCCTCGACAGCAGCCACACGGTCGCCAATGCGGCCGACGCGGAGGCCTATCTCGCCCGCCTCGAAGCCTATGCCGGCGCGCTCGACGGGGAGACGGAGCGGCTGGCCCACGATCGCGGCATCGGCGTGGTCGCGCCCGATTTCCTCCTCGACAAGACCCTGAAGCAGATGAAGGGCGCCCGCGGCCAGCCGGTAGGCGAGTGGGGCGTGGTGACCTCGCTGGCGCGGCGGACGGCGCAGATGCCGGGCGACTGGCGCGGCCGGGCGCTGATTCTGGCCCGGGACAAGGTGGCTCCGGCGCTGGACCGGCAGATCGAGGAGCTGACCCGCCACCGAGCCCGCGCCGACAGCCGCGCCGGGGTCTGGAAGCTGCCCGACGGCGAGGATTATTACGCCTGGGCGCTGAGGGCCGCGACGACGAGCAGCCTGACCCCGGCCGAGGTCCACAAGATGGGGCTCGACCAGCTCGCCGAGCTTCAGGGGCGGATGGAGCCGCTGCTTCGCGCCCAGGGGCTGACTCGCGGCACCGTCGGCGAGCGGATGACGGCGCTGGGCAACGACCCCAGGCACCTCTTCCCAAATACCGACGCCGGCCGGGCCCAGATCCTCGAATTCGTCAACGGCAAGGTCGCCGACATCCGCACCCGGCTTCCGCGCGCCTTCGCGACCCTGGTCAAGGGCAACCTCATCATCAACCGGGTTCCGCAAGAGATCGAAGCCGGGGCGCCCGGCGGCTATGCGGCGGCGGGGACGATCGACGGCTCGGTGCCCGGCAATTATTATATCAACCTTCGCGACACCG
>DASVTA010000247.1:0-5159 GCA_036387815.1 Allosphingosinicella sp. | reverse complement strand
TGCTGCCGGTGAGGATTGAACTCACGACCTCAGCCTTACCAAGGATGCGCTCTACCACTGAGCTACGGCAGCATCTCACCATGGGGCTTCCCATCAAAACATGCTTTGATGACCCGCGGGAGAGGCGGCGCTATGGCCGGGGGGGCGGTGGAATGTCAAGGTAAGTCATGGCCAAGCGCGACGAGGAACGGGAGAAACGGCTGGCGGAGGCGCTTCGGGAAAATCTTCGGCGCAGGAAGGCGCAGGCGCGGGGGGAGGAGCAGGCGCCCGAAGCTCGTCATCCCGGCCTTCGCCGGGATGACGGTTAGAGCGGCGCGCAGCCCGCTTCGAGCCAGGCCTTGGCCTCGCCCTCCAGCTGAGGCCCCACCACCTCCATCACCTTTGAGTGATAGGCATCGAGCCATTCCCGCTCCTCGCGCGAAAGCATTTCCACCTCGATCAGGGTCCGGTCGATCGGCGCGAAGGTGAGGGTCTCGAAGCCCAGCATCTTCTTCTCCGCGCCCTCGATCTCGCGCGGCTCGACCAGGATCAGATTCTCGATCCGGATGCCGTATTCCCCGGCCTTGTAGTAACCCGGCTCGTTGGACAGGAACATCCCGGCGCGCAGCGGCTCGTCGCCGCCGGCCTGGCTGGAGCCGGCGGGGGAGATCCGCTGCGGACCTTCGTGGACGGAAAGATAGGCTCCCACTCCGTGCCCGGTGCCGTGGGCGTAATCCAGGCCCGCCTCCCACAGGAACCGGCGGGCGAAGCTGTCGAGCTGGCTCCCGCGCGTGCCTTCCGGGAAGACGGCGCGGGCGACGGCGATATGGCCCTTGAGCACCCGAGTGAACCGGTCGCGCATCTCCGCGGCCGGCTCGCCGACGGCGACGGTCCGGGTCACGTCGGTCGTCCCGTCCGGATACTGGCCGCCGGAATCGACCAGATAGAGGGAGTTCATCTCCAGCTTCCGATTGGTCTCCTCGCTCACCCGATAGTGGACGATCGCCCCGTTCGGTCCGGCCCCCGAAATGGTATCGAAGCTGGTGTCGCGAAGGTCCCCGCATTCCTGGCGGAATTGCTGGAGCTTCGCGGCCGCGATCAGTTCGTGCACCCCGCCCTTGGGCGCCTCCACCGAAAGCCAGTGGAGGAACCGGCTCAAGGCGGCGCCGTCGCGGGCCTGAGCGGCACGATGGCCCTGGATCTCCGCCGGGTTCTTGATGGCCTTGGGCAGGACCGAGGGGTCGCGCTTCTGCACGACCTTCGCCCCGGCTTTCTCGAGCGCCTCGAAAATGGCCGCCACCGCCCGCTCCGGATCGACGATGACGGTCTTGCCCGAGAGCGAGCGAAGGTGCGCTTCGAAGGCGTGGCGCTCGTGGATCCGCACTCCGTTGCCGAGATGCTTGCGAACGTCGTCGCCGATCTTTTCCGAAGCGACGAACAGATCCGCCGTGCCGTCTTCGCTGACGATGGCGAAGGAGAGGGCGACGGGCGTGTGCTCGACGTCCTGGCCGCGGACGTTGAAGGTCCATGCGATCGAATCGAGCGCGGAAAGCACCGCCGCGTCGGCCTTCTGCTCGTGCAGCCAGTCGGCCATTTCCTGGCGCTTGGCGGCGGAGGATTTGCCGGTGAAATCGTCCGGATGGACGGCCAGCCGCGCCTTCGAAGGCTCGGGCCTGCCGGCCCAGACCGCGTCGATCGGGTTGCGCTGGACCGGCACCAGCTCGGCGCCCTTGCCCGCCAGCGCCTCCTTCGCCCGGGCGACCCAGTCCTTGGTGTGGAGCCAGGGATCGTAGCCGATGCGGCCGCCGTCGGGGGCATGGAGGCCGAGCCATTCGGCGATGCTCGTCTCCGGCACCGACTGGTAGCTCCAGTGCCGTCCGTCGACCTGGTCGCGGACCTGCAGGGTGTAGCGCCCGTCGACGAAGATCGCGGCTTCCTGCGGAAGCACCGCCGCCGCTCCGGCCGATCCCTGGAAGCCGGTCAGCCAGGCGAGCCGCTGGGCGTAGCTTCCGACATATTCGCTCATATGCTCGTCCGTGAGCGGCACGACGAAGCCGTCGAGGCGATCCGACTTGAGCTGCTCGCGCAGGGCTGCGAGGCGGGCTTCGTAGGTCGACATGGCAAAATCCTCAGGCGGCGCTATGGGCTTTGCGGGCGAATAGACCAGCTCGCCCCAGCACGAAAGAGAGCATGACCCTTCCAGATCCGCCCCGGGCGCAGACTCGCCCCCACAGCTTCGAACGCCACGGCTTCACGGTCGAGGATCCCTATGCCTGGCTGAAGGACCCGGCCTATCCGACGGTCGAGGACGAGGAGGTGCTCGCCTATCTGAAGGCCGAGAACGCCTATTTCGAAGCCGCGATGGCGCCGCATGCCGAACTGCTCGAAACCCTGTTCGAAGAGATGAAAGGCCGGATCAAGGAGGACGAATCCTCCGTGCCGATGCGCGATGGAGACTGGCTCTACTGGTGGGCGTTCAGGCCCGGGGCGCAATATCGCGTTTGGTATCGCCGCCCCGCCGGCGGCGGAGCCGAGCAGACGATCTTCGACGAGCCGGCCGAAGCCGAGGGCAAGGAATATTTCCGCCTCGGGAAGCTTGCGGTGAGCCCCGACGGCCGCCTCGCCGCCACCCTCGTCGACGACAGCGGCTCCGAGCGTTTCGACCTGCGGATCCGCGACCTCGCTACCGGCGAGGATATCGAGACGGTGACGGACGTGGCGATCGGCGAACCGGTGTGGACCAGCGACAGCGCCGGCATCGTCTTCACCGAAGTCAATGAGCAATGGCGAAGCTACCGGGCGCGCTACCATCGCCTCGGACGGCCGGTGTCGGAAGACGTCACCCTCTACGAGGAGACCGAGGAGCTCGGCTTCACCGTGCAGGTCTCGAGATCCCAGGACCGGAGCCTGATCTTCATCGCCACCGGCGACAACGCCACCACCGAGGTCCGCTTCGTCCCCGCCGACGATCCGCTGGCGCCGCTTACCCTCGTCTCGCCGCGCCTCGAGAAACGGCAATATGCCGCCGACGCCTCCCACGGAAAGCTCTGGATCCTGACCAACGACGACCACGTCAACTTCCGTCTGGCGGAGGCGGATCCGGGCAAACCGGAAGATTGGACGACGGTGATCGAGGGATCGGACCGGGTCTACCTGCGCGGCTTTTCCGCCTATCGCGATCATCTCGCCATCACCGAACGGGTGGACGGCCTCGATCAGCTCCGGCTGCGCGGCTATGACGGCGCCGAGGAGCGGATACCGTTCGCCGAGGCGGCCTATTCGGCCGGCTTCGTCAACAGTCCGGAATATGCGCCGGAAGCCTACCGGCTCTATTATTCCTCGATGGTCACTCCGCTGACCGTCTACGATTATCACCTCGGCGATCGCCGGCTCGAAACCCTCAAGGTGCAGGAGATCCCGTCAGGCTACGATCCCTCCCGCTTCGGGACCGAGCGGCTGATGGTTCCCGCCCGGGACGGCAGGCAGGTGCCGGTCTCCGTCGTCTACCCCCGGGACTTTCCAAGGGATGGCAGCGGCAAGCTCTTCCTCTACGCCTACGGCGCCTACGGCTATGCGGTCCCGCCGGACTTCTCGACCAGCCGGATCAGCCTCCTCGACCGCGGCTTCGCCTACGCCATCGCTCACATCAGGGGCGGCGACGACCTCGGGCACGGCTGGGCGCTCGACGGCAAGCTCGACAAGAGGATGAACACGTTCACCGACTTCGTCGACGCCGCTAGGGGCCTGATCGCCCAGGGCTTCACCCGTCCCGGCAACATCGCCATCTCCGGCGGCTCGGCGGGCGGCGAGCTGATGGGCGTGGTCGCCAACACCGACCCGGAGCTGTGGGGGGCGGTGGTCGCCGACGTGCCCTTCGTGGATGTTCTCAACACCATGCTGGACGAAAGCCTGCCGCTCACTCCGGGCGAATGGCCGGAATGGGGAAACCCGATTCTGGACAAGGCCGCGTTCGAGCTGATCCGAAGCTACAGCCCCTACGACCAGGTGAAGCCCCAGGCCTATCCGCCGATGCTGATCACCGGCGGCCTCAACGATCCGCGGGTCACTTACTGGGAGCCCGCGAAATGGGCGGCCAAGCTTCGAGCCACCAAGACCGATAGCAACCTCCTGCTGCTCAAGATCAACATGGGCGCGGGCCATGGCGGCAAATCGGGCCGGTGGGAGCGCCTTCGCGAGATCGCGGAAGCCTATGCCTTCGTGCTGACGCAGATGCGGTAGTGCGGCGCGACGTTTCGGAAAGCTCCGTCGCCCCGGCGGAAGCGGGGGCCTCGGGGAGACCCACAGGGACTTTTTCGGCCTGAGGTCCCGGCTTTCGCCGGGATGACGGGAGTTCAGCCCTCTACTGGAGCAGGTCCTTGAGTGCGCTCTTCCAGCCGGAGAAGGCGGCGTAGCCGCCCGACCGCCACAATCTCAAGACGCCCGCGGCGCGGCGCGGGAGCGGGGCGGCGGCCAGCCGGCGGCGTTCGGCCATGCTCTCATGCTGCCGGCGGAGCAGCCGGGCCGCCGAGTCCGCCTTGCCGGCGAGGCCGAGGCGCTCGAGGTCTTCGCGGCGCTCGCCGATCCGCCGGGCCTCGGCATCGTGCGAGTCGAGGAAGGGCCGCCAATAGGCTTCCGAATCGCGCTTCGAACGATTGACCACCGCTCCCATTTCCACCGCCAGGCGGTGGATGAAACCGACCCGGCGCCGCTCGCTATAGGCGTTCTGGGAGACGTTGGCGCCGTGGCGCCGGTAATATTGGAGCGGCCGTTCGCAGATCGACGCCACCTGGAGGCGGTGGGCAAGGCCGACCAGCCAGGTGTCGTGAGCGATGGCGCCTTCCGGAATGGGCAAGGCGATCTTCAGCCATTCGCGGCGGAAGGCGGAGCAGCAGCCGGCGACGAAATTGCCGTCGGGAGAGCCGAAGCCGCGAATGTTGCCGAGCATGGTCGCGCCCGTGGGAACGAGGTTCTCGTCGGCGATCAGCTTGTCGTTGACGATGGCCAGGACGGCGGGATCCTTCGCGAAGAGCTCGACCACCGTTTCGATCTTGTCCGGGAGCCAGACGTCGTCCTGGTCCGAGAGGAAGACGATGTCGCCTTCGCACAGCGACAGCGCCTTTTCGAAGTTGCGAAGCACCCCGAGATTGCGCTCGTTGCGGTAGATGCGGACTCGGAAGGGC
>DASVTA010000246.1:0-11437 GCA_036387815.1 Allosphingosinicella sp. | reverse complement strand
CTTATCTCGGCAGCGACGTTGCGCCGTGCGAATCCAACTGTTTGAGTGCGTCCCGGGGAGAACGCGTTGACGTTTCAGTTTTCCAAGACAACTCAATCCTTGGCGCTCGACTCATCGCGGATCGTATTGATCTCACTGGCGCTCGCCGGGCTGAGTTTGGTGGCCTGGCTGTTGTGGTTCGGCTTCGGGAACGTCACCGTCTACGAGGTTTCGCGCCAGGCGCGGCTCGAAGTGGGTAGCGCGCCGCGCGAGATATCGTCCTTGCTCGCGGGCCGGCTGACTCGCTCGCAGATCGTGATCGGGCAGCGGGTCCAGGCCGGCGACGTCCTGATGGAGCTGGATTCCACCCGTCAGCAGCTGCGCCTCGCGGAGGCGCAGGCGCGGCTTCCTTTATATCCCGCCAGGCTGGCCTCGCTCAGGAAGGAGATCGCCTATCTGGGGCGGATGCTCGGGAACGAGCAGCGCTCCACTCAGGCCGCCGCCCGCGCCGCCAGCGCCCGACTGCAGGGCGCCAGGGCCGCGTCCGCCTTCGCCGCCGACAGCGCCGCCCGGATCAGAAGCGACGCCGCGACCGGAGGGTCGGCGACGGTCGACGCCGTCCGGGCCGCCGCCGACGCCCGCAAGGCCGAGTCCGAGCGCGACGTCTCGGCGGCGGAGCTCGCGAGGCTCGGGGTCGACGCGAGCGTTCGCGCCGACCAGACCCGGGTCCAGATGGAGAAGCTGAGCCGCGACCTGCTCGCGACCCAGGCGGAAGCCGCGAGCACTCGCGAGCTGATCGAGCAATTGCGGCTCGAAGTGGCCAATCATCAGATCCGCGCGCCCGTCTCGGGCGTCGTCGGCGAAATGCGCACGCTCGGCGCCGGCGCCTATGTCGCCCCCGGGCAGAAGCTCGCGACGATCATCCCGCAGGGCGACCTGCTGATCGTCGCCCATTTCAATCCGACGACCGCGCTCGGCCGGATCCGGCCGGGTCAGACGGCCCGGTTCCGGCTCGAAGGGTTTCCCTGGGTCCAGTTCGGGACGATCGAAGCCACGGCGGTGCGGGTCGCGGGCGAGGTTCGCGACCAGTCGCTCCGGGCCGAGTTCAGGATCAGGCGCGACGCCACACGCGGCCTCGTGCTCAGTCACGGCCTGCCGGGACGGATCGAGGTCAGGGTCGAGACGGTGTCGCCCGCGACGCTGCTGCTGAGGTCCGCCGGCCGGATGACGGAGGCGCCGGCGCAGCGTGGCGGGCCGCCGCCGAGATGAGCGAGACGGCGGCAAGGCCCAGGGCGCGGCGCCTTCTTGCGATCGAGGTCGTCCAGACCTCGACCATGGATTGCGGCCCCGCCGCGCTCAAATGCCTGCTCGAAGGCTATCATGTTCCGATCAGCTTCGGCCGGCTTCGCGAAGCCTGCCAGACCGATGTCGACGGAACCTCGATCGACACCATCGAGGAGATCGCGAAGGATCTCGGCCTCAAAGCCGAGCAGTCGCTGGTGCCGATCGATCACGTCACCCTCGCCAGCGCCAACGCGCTTCCGGCGATCGTGGTCGTGAACCGGGGCGCGGCGCTTCATTTCGTCGTCGCCTGGCGCCGCCACGGCCGGCTGCTCCAGGTGATGGACCCGGCCGTCGGCCGCCGGTGGATGACCCTGCGCCAGTTCCGGCAGGACATTCACGAGCACTCGCAGAAGGTCGCCGTCAGCGACTGGCTCGACTGGGCCGTGACTGCCGAATTCCTCGATCCGCTCCGCGAGCGGCTCGGGCTTCTGGGTGCCGACGCCGCGCTCGCCGGGGAGATGGTCGAGGCAGCCTTGTGCGGGGAGGACTGGCATCCGCTGGCGGCGCTCGATGCCGGCACCCGGCTCGTCCAGTCGCTCATCGACACCAAGGGCATCCGCCGCGGCGCCGAAGCCCGGAACGTGCTCCGCGAGCTGGTTCGCGAGGCTTCCGAAACCCGCCGGGCGGGGCGGACCGATACGCTGATCCCCGAATCCTTCTGGTCGGTCCTCCTCGAGGCTCCGGCGACCGCTTCGTCGGGCGAGATTCTGAAGGTGAAGGGCGCCGTCGTCCTCGGCATCTCCGGCCTCCGGTCCGACGCCGCGGGAGCGGACGAGGAGCGGCGCCCGCTGTCGCTGGAGCTTGAGGCCGCTCTTGCCGAAAAGCCGGTCGCGCCGCTGGCGTCGCTTTGGAAGATGCTCGGCGAGGACGGCCTTCTCGCGCCTCTGGCCCTGGTCCTGGCCGGCGCCTTCGCGGTCAGCGCGACGATGATCGAGGCGCTCCTGTTCCGCGGCATCTTCGACATTTCGGCCCAGCTCACTTTGCCCTCCCAGAGGCTGTTCGCCGCGGTCGGGCTACTCGTCTTCGCGGCGCTTTTGCTGGCCATCGAATATGCCGGCGGGCTCGGAACGCTTCGCTGGGGGCGCAAGCTGGAAGCCCGGCTTCGGGTCGCTCTGCTCGCCAAGATCCCACGGCTCAACGACCGCTATTTCCACAGCCGCCCGATCTCCGACATGGCCGACCGGAGCCATAACATCCAGTCGATCCGCGGAGTCCCGAGCCTCGGGCTCAGCCTGATCCGGACGGTTCTCGAGCTTGGCATCACCTTCGCCGGAGTGCTGATCCTGGCGCCCGACGTCTGGGGGCTCGCCATCGTCCTCACCGTTGCGACCCTGGGCATTCCGTTCCTCATCCAGAACCTCCTGAACGAGCGCGACCTTCGGGTCCGCAACCATGCCGGCGCCCTCACCAGCTTCTACCTGGACGCACTGCTCGGCCTCGCTCCGGTGCGCGCCCACCGCGCCGAACGAAGCGTCCAGGGGCAGCACGAGAGCCTGCTGGTCGAATGGTCGAGATCGATCGGCGGAATGATCAACCTCAGCCTGGCGATCACCGCGCTCCAGGCGATCGTCGCCACCGCTCTGGTCGGAACCTTGCTGCTCAGCCACTTCCTCGCCGCCGGCCGGGTGACGGGGTCGGATCTTCTCCTGGTCTACTGGACCTTGAAGATCCCGGCGCTCGGCAGCCGCATCGCCGGCATCGCGCACCAATATCCCGCGCAACGCAATATATTGTCGCGTCTGCTCGAGCCGCTCTCGGCGCCCGAGGATCTGGATCTGACGGCGGACGAGCGCTCGGCGCTCCCGAAGAAGGATTCGGCTCCCTCGGCCCCGGGGATCGCTCTGGAATTCCACGACGGCAGCGTCCTCGCCGCGGGACACACCATCCTCCAGTCGGTGAACCTCTCGATCGCTCCCGGGGAGCATGTCGCCATCGTCGGCATGTCGGGAGCCGGCAAATCGTCGCTTCTGGGACTGCTGCTCGGCTGGCACCGCCTGGCGACGGGACATCTCCTCATCGACGGCAGGCGCGCCCGCGCCCGCGACATCGAGAGCCTTCGCCACGAGACCGCGTGGATCGATCCCGCCATCCAGATCTGGAACCGGTCGCTGCTCGACAACCTCACCTACGCCTCGGACGACGAAGCAACGCTCAACGTCGGCGACGTCATCGCCGCCGCGCGGCTTCGCGGCGTGACTCAGAAGCTTCCGCAGGGGCTGCAGACCCTGCTCGGCGAGGGCGGCGGCCTGCTGTCCGGCGGCGAGGGCCAGCGGGTGCGCCTGGCGCGCGCGCTGCTCAGCCCGACGACCCGCTTGGCCTTGCTAGACGAGCCCTTCCGCGGGATGGACCGGACGCAGCGCCGCGCGCTGCTCGCCGAGGCGCGCCGGTGGTGGTCGTCGGTGACCCTGCTGTGCGTCACCCACGACGTCGCCGAGACCATGGCTTTCGACCGGGTGCTGGTGGTCGAGGACGGCCGGATCCTCGAGGACGGCGCGCCCGGCGATCTGGCGGCGGCCCCGTCCCGCTACCGCGATCTCATCGAGGCCGAAGCCGCCGTCAACGAGACGATGTGGCAGGGCGATTTCTGGCGGCGGCTGACCCTGTCGGGCGGGCGGCTGACGGCGAGCGAGACTCCCTGATGGCCGACCTCGGCATCGAAGTGGGATCGGGCGAGCTCTATCCCGGGCTCAGGGCCGCCGTTCGCCCGTGCCTCTGGCCGCTTGAGCGGATGGCGGAGGGGCTGGAGGAGCTCGCGCGCCGCTCGGGGCTTCGCAAGACTCCTCCTTCCGAAGCGATCAAGCTGCCGTCCGTGATCGCGGCCGGCGACTGGCGCAACCTTACCGACTGGTTCGAATGGGCGGCCGAGCATCTCGAGATCGAGGCGAACCTCGTGCAGACGCCGGTCTCGGAGGTGCCGGACCTGATGCGGGCGGGCGGGCCCGCCATCCTCACCAACGGCATGTTCGAGGTCCCCGGGGTCCTGCTGCTCGTCGGCTGGCGCCGCGGCAAGCCCCGGCTGCTCTGCCCGGACCTGCGGATCCGGTCGGTCGACCCGGAATTCCTGCGGACGGCGATCTGCTGGTCGCGGGAAGCGCCGCTGATCCCGGAGATCACCCGGCTCGTCCGGGCCACCGGAATCGACCCCAAGCGCGAGCTTCGGGTCCGCACCGCAATGCTCCGCGAGCAGCTGGCGCAGTGGCAGATCGAGCGGATCTGGGTCCTTCGCCTCTCGCCCGCCGACAGCTTCGTGAAGCAGCTTTCCCGGGTCGGCGCCTTCCGCAAGATCGCCGCGATGACCGGGATCTTCGCCCTCCGCTATGTCGCCGAGATCGCCGGCTGGGCCCTCATCGGATCGGCCGCCCTCGGCGGGACCTTCGATCCGGGGCTGTTCGCCGCCTGGCTGCTGCTCCTCGGAACGATGATCCCGCTTCAGACGCTCGGCGGCTGGTGGTCGGCGACGCTGGCGCTCGACGCCGGCCGGCTGCTCAAGGCCCGGCTGCTCGCGGGCGCGCTTCGCATGTCCTCCGACAGCGTCAAGCGGCAGGGCGTCGGCCAGCTGCTCAGCCGGGTGGTGGAATCGCAGGCGCTCGAATCGCTTTCCCTCAACGGCGGGATGTCGCTCCTCCGGTCCGTTCTCCAGCTCGGCTTCGCCGCCTGGATTCTCGGCCAGGGGGTGGCGCCCACCGCCCATCTCGTCCTCCTCGGCGGCTGGACCCTCATCGCAATCGCCCTCAGCTGGTTCTATTTCCGGCGCCTGAGGGCCTGGTCCATGGCCCGCCTCGACATGACCCACGAGCTGATCGAGACGATGGTCGGCCACCGCACCCGCCTCGCCCAGGAGCCGCCCGGCCGAAGCCATGCGGGCGAGGACAGCGCCCTCCAGAACTACCTGCACCTCTCCGCCGCGATGGACACCTCGGCGATGACGACGATGATGGGGGTCTCGACCGGCTGGGTCCTGATCGGGCTCGCCGGCCTCGTGCCCTCCTTCGTCGCCGATCTCCAGGTCTCCTCCACCGCCATCGCGATCAGCCTGGGCGGGATATTGTTCGCCCAGCGCGCCTTCGGCGGGATCGCGGAGGGTCTTTCCGCCGTCGGCCGGGCCGTCGTCGCCGGGAAGCAGGTGGCGCCGATGTTCCACGCCGCCGGTCACAAGACCTCGTCCAAGGCCTATGTCACCAACGAGCAGATCGCGAGCGACGAGTACAAGACCCCGCTGGTCGACGCCCAGGCGGTCGCCTTCAGCTATCCGGGGAGCAACGAGCCGGTGATCGAGGGCACCGACCTGATCATCGCCCATGGCGACAGGATCCTTCTCGAAGGGCCCTCGGGCGGCGGCAAGTCGACCCTCGCCTCGGTGCTGACCGGCCTCAACCGGCCCGACGCCGGGCTGCTTCTGCTCAACGGGCTCGACCGCCACACGCTGGGCGACGATTGGCACCGCCTCGCCACCTCCGCGCCGCAATTCCACGAGAACCACATCCTGTCGGGATCGGTCGCGTTCAACCTCCTGATGGGGCGGCAATGGCCCGCCCCCGGCCCCTGGCGCAAGGAAGCGGAGGAGCTTTGCGAGGAGCTGGGCCTGGGCCCGCTGCTCGCCCGGATGCCCGGCGGGATCAACCAATATGTCGGCGAGACCGGATGGCAGCTCTCGCACGGCGAGCGAAGCCGCATCTTCCTCGCCCGGGCGCTACTTCAGGGCGCGCACCTCACGGTCCTGGACGAAAGCTTCGCTGCGCTCGATCCGGAAACGCTCGCCCTCTGTCTCGACTGCAGCCTCAAGCGGGCCCGCACCCTGATGGTCATCGCCCACCCGTGAGGCCTTTCGCCCGCCACGCCGTCGTCTTCGTCCTGGTCCGTCATTGCGAGAAGCGAAGCGACGAAGCAATCCAGTGCAGCGTCGGAGGCCGAACTGGATTGCTTCGCTTCGCTCGCAATGACGGAAAGTCAGCCGAACCTGATCACGCTCAGACTGCGATCTCGGTCCCCGCGATCCCCGGAACGTCGGCCCGGAACTCGAACAGATCCCCCGCCTGCGGCTGAAGCTCGATCTGGTCGGGCGTGAGCAATTGCCGTGCCGTCGTCGCATAGACGGTGCGCAGATCCTCGCCGCCGAACGCGATCTTGGTGATGTTCGCGACCGGGAAGCGGACTCGTCCCACCAGCTCTCCCGACGGGGCGTAGCGCCGCGCCTCCCAGCCCGCGTAGAGGCCGATCCAGACGCAGCCCTCGCTGTCGACCGTCGGGCCGTCGGGAAAGCCGTCGGCCCGGTCGATCCGGACGAAGGGCCGCGAAGGGCCGAGGGTCCCGTCCTGCGCGACGTCGGCGCAGTCGATCGTGCCGTTCCGCGTGTCGACGAAATAGACGATCCGCCCGTCCGGCGACAAGGCGGGCCCGTTGGTGATCGCGATCCCCTCGATCCCCGTCGGGAAGACCTCGTCTTGCTCGAACCGGTAGAAGGCGCCGGTCTTCCCCTTCTCGCCATTGTCCATCGTCCCGAACCAGAGCCGGCCGGCGGGATCGACGACGCCGTCGTTTAGCCGGTTGTTCGGGCGCTCCGGCTCCATCTCGGCGATCAGTGTGAAGCGGCCGGTCTTCTCGTCGAAGCGATGAAGCCCGCTCATCAGCCCGGCGACGAAGCCGCCGCTTCGCGCGGGAAGGACGAAGCCCACCTGCTCGGGCGAATCCCACGAATCCCGGGCTCCGGCGGCCGGATCGAAGCGGTGGATCTTGCGCCGCTTGATGTCCGTGAACCACAGCGCCCGGTCGCGCTCGACCCAGACGGGGCCCTCGCCGAGCTCTGCGGCGACGTTCCAGACGCTCCTGGGTTCGGTCGGCTCCATGGTCTGGCCCCTGATGATATGGTGGGGCGCTCCTGACAGATGCGGGCCCAAGGTCAAGCCGCCTGACTCCGCAGCCGCTTGCGCCAGGCGATATGTTCGCTATTTGTTCTTCAATGCCCGACCTCCCCTCCGCTTATCCCCTGCGCGACCTGTTCGACGCCGCGGTTCGCGGCCGCTCCGTCCGGCTGACCTGCGCCCGCTGCCGCCACGCGGTGGTGCTCAGCAGCCATGCCTTGTGGTGGCTGTTCCACCGCAAGGGCTGGGTGGATACGTTTCCGGAGGTGCGCCGGCGCTGCCTGTGCATCATGTGCCTTCACCGCCGCGGGGAGAAGGTCCGCAATCCCGAGCTCGAGCTGGTCGATGAACCGCCGACCGACTCCGCCTTGCCCCTGCCCTCGGAGCTGGACTGGAAACGCGAGCTCAGGCGGCGCCGGTGAAAGGGTGGCGCGGCGCATCGATTTGGCTGATACGGCCTGGATAGTTCCGCGCGGGAGCCTTGCTGATGTCACTGGACGACGAGATGATCGACACCCCCGAGGGCCCGATGACCTGGGCCCAGTGGAAGAAGAAGAACCCCGTCCAGATCCCCTCGCGCCGAACCAAGGGAAAGAAGCTTCCGGTCAAGGTGAAGCGCTTCACGAACGAAACCTGACCCCGCCGTCATCCCGGCGAAGGCCGGGATCCATGAACACGGACCCCGACAGGTTCGCCAGGACCTGTGTTCATGGATCCCGGACCAAGTCCGGGATGACGCCTTCCCCCTGCCCCGCCAACGCCCCGCCCCTCCCGCCCCCGGCTCGCCCCGCCACCCTTCCGCCTCCGGAACAAACCCCGGAAGCACGGCATTGACGCTGCGGGAACCAACGGAGGCCCCATGGCCAAGCTGTTCAGAAACAACGGCCTCACGATCGTCCTGATGCTGCTCTTCCTCGTCACCATCCTCGGCCAGTGGATCTCGGGCTGGATGCTTCAGAACGAGGAGCTCGAGCGCCACGGCCGCCAGACCCTGTCGCTCGCCGGATTCGCGGCCGATCCCGAATTCCTCTCCACGGTGTTCGAGAATTGGGAAAGCGAGTTCCTGCAGATGTCGGCCTACGTCGTCCTGACCGCGATCCTGATCCAGAAGGGCTCGGCCGAATCGCGCGACCCCGACGATCCCCCGAGCGACGGGAATCTCGCCTCCCAGGCCCACAAGCCTGGAGCGCCCGCCATCTTGAAGGCCGGAGCGGCGGGCCGCTGGCTCTACGCCCACTCGCTCGGCCTCGCCCTCTTCGCGCTCTTCCTGCTCTCCTTCCTGCTCCACTGGTGGAACAGCGCCAGGACCGCGGCTCAGGAGGCGCTTCAGCATGGCGATCCGCCGCCGACCGCGCTCGGCTATCTCATCGATCCGCAGCTCTGGTTCGAAAGCTTCCAGAACTGGCAGAGCGAGTTCCTCTCCACCGCGCTCCTCGTCGTCCTCTCGATCTGGCTGAGGCAGCGCGAGTCGCCCGAGTCGAAGCCGGTGGCGGCGCCCCACGCTCAGACGGGCGCCGCCTGATCCCGATCAGGGCCAGACCGGGTGGACGAACGCGTCTCCCGAAGCCGCCGAGATGCCGCCCGCGTCGACCCCGCCCGGAAAGGAGGGATAGCCGCCGTTGGTCAGCACATTGCCGTTGGCGGTGAAGAAGGCGTCGAGATCGGCGCTCGCCGAGCCGCCGACATATTCGCCGTCCGCCGATCCGGAATAGCCCGGGAAGTAGAAATGGGCGTCGCTCGACACCTGCTGCAGATAGATCGCATTGCCACCGTAATCGGCGCCGCTCGCGTCGACGACATTGTCGTCGAGGTCGAGGCCGAGCTCCGCGAAATCGCCGCTGAGCGCGCTTCCCCCCACCTGGGCCAGGATTCCGGCGAAAGCGGAGTCGCCGAGCTCGCCGATCCTGTTGTCCGCCACCGTCGCTTCGAGCACCGCCGGATTGGCGGCGCCGCCGCCGTTCGAGCGCAGCTCGATCGCGGCGAAGCCGTCGATGTCGAAGATGTCGTTGTCGGCGATGCTGACGGTCAGGCTCGCGTCGCCCGCGCCCGCGGCCTTTTCGAGGCTGACGAAGATGCCGCCGCCGTAGAGCGATCCCGAGCCGTCGGACCCGCCGCCCTCGGTGCCGATGGAATTGCCCTCGACATTACCCCGAACCGCGCCCGCCTGCTGCCCGTAGACGATTGCGAGCGCCGTTCCGGCGGCCCCGGTGAAGCTGTTGTCCTCCACCCGGAAATCGACGTCGATGTCGGATCCGGCGCCGCCGCCTGTCAGGAGGACTCCGCCGCCGACCGCGGCCTGGGTGTTGTGGAAGGCATTGCCGGTGATCGTCAGGTCCTGCGACGAAGTGTCGAGGGCGCTGATCGAAAGCAGATCGCTGCTCGCGCCCTGGAATTCGACCCCATCGACCGTCAATGCCAGCGACGCGTCGCCGCTGGTCTCGATGAAGACGCTGTCCTCGCCATCGACATGGGTGCGGCCCATCACCGCCTGGTTGAGGGCGCTGTCGCGGAGGGTAAGGCCGAGCGACCCGCCGCTGTTCTCGATGCGCAGATTGTCGGTTCGCCCGCCGCCGATGTAATTGCCTTCGAAGAGCGCCGTGCCGTTGAGGTTGGTGAAGGAGATCGACCCCTCCTGCAGCGCCGCCGAGGTCCCGTTGGCGAACTGGCCGACGGTCGAATCCCGAAGCGTGAAGTTGGTCACGTCGCTGCCGAGGATCCCGAAATTGGCGGTGGAGTTGATCGCCATGTTGGTGAGCGACACGTTGGACGTGTTGACGATCAGGATGCCGATCCCCTCGCTCGTCGATCCGTCCGGCCCGCTCTTGCCGATCACTCCGCCCGAAGCGGCGGTGCCTTCGCCGGTGATGGTGAAGCCGCCGCTCCCGGCATTGTCGAGGATGATGGCGTTCGCGCTGCCCGAATTGGAGCTCACGCTCTCCAGGGTCACGCCGGCGCTCGTAGCGTTGCGGATGATCACCGCCGAGCCGCTGTGGCTCGAAATGTTGTTGTCGGCGCCGCTGAAGGAGACGGTGCCCCCATCCTGGAACGACAGCGCCGTCCCGGCCCGGGTCGAGACGTCGAACATTCCGCCCGAGCTGATGAAGCTGCCGCTGTTCCCTTCGAAACGCACGCCGCCGGCGGTGGCGTCGGCGTTCAGGACGGCGCCGCCGCTGGTCAGCGAGAAGATGAGCGATGAGCCGGTGATGTCGATTCCGCCGCCGGCGTGGACTCCCGTGATCTCCATCCAGCCCATCGCCGTGAACGTTCCGCCGACGCCGTGGAGATCCACGGCCCCGCCGGAGGAGCCGGTCGACTGGGTGTAGTTGAGCTTGACGTCGAGCGTTCCCCCCTGATCGATGTCGACGATCTGGCCGCCGCCCCTTTTGCCGACGTCGCTGATGACGAGGTTGCCGACCGTGCCGTTGCCGTCGGCGATGCCCGCGCCGCTGGTGGTGCCGATGTCGATTCCCGTGATGCTGTTGTCGGCCGCCAGCTCGATGCCGTGGTTGCCGCTCCCCGTGGTGACGATGGTCGGCCGAACGGCTCCGGACGAGACGCCGATCAGGATCTGCCCGTCGAGGAGATTGATTCCGTCCGCCTCGGCATAGGTGCCGGTGCCGGCCAGCAGATAGACGGTCTCTCCTTCAGCCGGACCGCCCGGCGTGCCCTGCGCCGCGTTGAAGGCGGCGATGGAGGTGAAGGGATTGGCCTGAGTGCCCGCGTTGCTGCTCCCAACGGCGCTGTTGTCGATATACCAGCTTGCGACGTCGGACGATCCGGTGACCGTGACGGTGACGGTCGAGCTGGACTGAGCGCCATGCTCGTCCTCGATCGTGTAGCTGACCACGACCTGCGCGCTTTCGCCCGGGTTGAGATAGTCGAAGTCGGTGCCCGGATCGAACCGGACCTGGTTGCCGACGACGGTGGCGCTGCCCTGCCCCGCCGGCGCCGAGGCGGCGGTCACGTTGAGCACGGCGCCGTCGTCCACATCCGAATCGTTGGCGAGAACCGCGATGGCGATCGCGGCGTTCTCGCTGGTCGTGGCCGCATCGGCATTCGCCACCGGCCCGTCGTTGGTGCCGGTGATCGTCACCGTGATGGTGGAGCTCGACGTTGCGCCATGCTCGTCCTGCATCGTGTAGCTGAGCAGGATCGTCTCGCTCGCGCCAAGCGCCAGATGGTCGAAGTCGGCGCCCGGATCGAAGCGGACCTGGCCGCCGACGATCGAGGCCGAGCCCTTGCCCGCCGGAGCCGAG
>DASVTA010000245.1:0-18264 GCA_036387815.1 Allosphingosinicella sp. | reverse complement strand
TGAAGAATCAGAGGTTCTGGCGCGCAAACCGACTCGGGCGAAACAAAATCCTCCCCCGGTTTTCCGGGGGAGGGGGACCGCGCGAAGCGCGGTGGAGGGGTTCTTCGGACTCAGCAAGGCCCCTCCACCATGCTTCGCATGGTCCCCCTCCTCGCGGCTTCGCCGCAGGGAGGCAACTATTGAACGCACGGGGGTTGTCCCTGACGGAACCGCCCGCTCTAAGCGCAACATGACTTCATTGCGGAGGGGCTTCCGGCTCGGCTTGGCCGTGCTGGGGGCGGGGACGATGTTTACGGCCGCGCCGGTATCGGCGCAGACCGGTGCCGCCACGGGCGCCTTCACGGAGCGCCCGCAGGCGGCGCTGTCGCGCAACCTCCGGAGCCTGGCCGCCAATCCAAAGAGCGTCACGGCGCTGATGGGCGCCGGCAAGGCGGCCCTCGAGCTCGGCGATCCGCAGGCAGCGCTCACATTTTTCGCCCGGGCCGAGGAGCAGATGCCGCGCGACGGGCGCGTCAAGATGTGGATCGGCTCCGCTTTGGTCCAGCTGCAGCAGCCGCACGCCGCACTCAAATTTTTCCGCGACGCGGCCGATCTCGGCGTTACTGCCGCGGAAATCGCGCGCGACCGCGGGCTTGCGCACGACATCGCCGGCAATCCCCGGGAGGCCCAGCGGGATTATCGGATCGCGCTTCAGAAGGGCCGCGACGACGAGACGACCCGGCGGCTGGCCCTTTCGCTGGCGATCAGCGGCGAGCGCGAGCCCGCGCTTCGGCTGCTCGAGGAGCAGTTGCTCGTCCGCGACCGGGCCGCCGAGCGCGCCCGGGCGCTGGTGCTGGCTCTCACCGGAGACACGGCAGGCGCCACGCGCGCGGTTCAGGCCGCAATGCCGGGTCCTCAGGCGGGCGCGATGAGCCCTTTCCTGGCGCGGTTACCCAGCCTTTCGCCGGCCGAGCGCGCCCTCGCCGTCCATCTCGGAGTCTTTCCGCGCGACGGGCGAACGCCGCCACCGACCGCTTATGCGGCCAACGACTTCGCCAACGCCGTCACTGACGCCGGCCGGCCGGACCCGTCCCAACAGTCGCTGGACCGCCGCTCGCCGCCATCCGAGCCCGCCTCGACCGCTGCGCGCCGCCGCCCCGGCACTGAGGCCGCCGCCGCCGCACCGGCCCAGGCCGCCGGCAGCCGCGCAACCGTCAAGCCGCGCCCGCAGGAGTCGCTCGCCGCCGCGGCTCCGCGCAGGACGACCAGCCGCCCGACGCCGACTCCCGGGTTCGGCGGCGGCAATTCGGCCTGGTCCTGGTCCCGGGGCCTCGAGCCGAGACCGGCCCGCCGCCAGGCTGAGGCCGCGCCCAAATCCGCGGAAACTTCGGCCAAGCCTCCCGAAGCCCGCCCGGAAGCCCTTGCGGGCGCGAGCACGGCCTCGGCGCCGGCAAGCCCTCAGCCGAAGACGGTCGAGCCGCCGCCCGCAGCGGCGTCTTCGATCCTGGCGGATGCGGGGGCCCAGCCGCAGCCGAAGCCCGCGCCTCCGGCCTGGCTTCGATCCTATCCGGAGTCCCAGCCACAATCGCCGCCGGAGCCTCTCTCGCTTCCGGCCGAATTCAGCATTGCCGCGGCGGCCCAGCCCGCCGCGCCGCAGCCTCAGGCTGAAGCCGTGCCGGCCGGCAACCGGCTGGCGGACCTTTCGGCCGCTCTCGCCGACATCGGCGAGAAGGAATCGGCGCCCGCACCGGCCCAGGCCTCCAAGCCATCGTCCCCGGCCCCCGCGGCCGCTGCGGCGAAGAAGCCGAAGGCGGCTCCCGCCGAGCCGAGCCGATCCTGGGTCCAGATCGCCGTCGGTGCCGAAAAAGGGGGGCTGCCGCGCGAATATGCCCGCCTGAAGGCTAAGGCTCCAAAGCTGCTCGGCGCCCACGCCGCCTGGACGGCGCCGCTCAACGCCACCAACCGGTTGCTGGTCGGACCCTTCGCCGGCACGAAGGAGGCGCAGGCCTTCGTCAATCAGCTCAAGTCGCAGGATTTGAGCGGCTTCGCCTGGACCAGCCCGGCCGGGCAGAAGGTCGAGAAGCTGCCCGCCAAGTGAGGCCGAGGGCTCGCTATGCCTGCGATCCCGAGGCGACTCGAGGGCGGCTCCACCGCGAGCCGCAGACGGGCCAGCGAGGTCCGCGCGACGCCTTCCAGCGCGACCGCGACCGGATCATTCACTCGGGCCCGTTCCGCCGCCTCAGGCACAAGACCCAGGTCTTCGCCGCTCCGGACGGCGATCATTTCCGGGTGCGCCTCACCCACAGCCTCGAAGTCGCCCAGATCGGCCGAACCATGGCGCGGGCGCTCGGTCTCAACGAGGATCTCGCCGAAGCCTTGTGCCTCGCCCACGACATAGGCCACCCGCCCTTCGGCCATTCGGGCGAGGAGGTCCTTCAGGGCCAGATGGCGGCGGCGGGCGGCTTCGACCACAATGCTCACACGATCCGGCTGCTCACCCGCCTGGAAAGCCCCTATCCCCGGCACCCCGGCCTGAACCTGAGCTGGGAAACCCTGGAGGGGCTGGCCAAGCATAACGGCCCCGTCACCGGGCCGCCGCCCTGGGCGCTGGCGGAGGCCGACCGCGAGTTCCCGCTGGACCTGGCGACATGGCCGAGCCTCGAAGCGCAGGTCGCCGCCGTCGCGGACGACATCGCTTACGACAATCACGATGTCGACGACGGGCTTCGTGCCGGGCTGTTCACCTTGGACGAGCTGCTCGAGGTGCCGATGATCGCCCGCGCCTGGGCGCAGGTTCGCGCCCGCTTCCCCGACGTCGAGGAGGGGCGGCTCGTGCCCGAGCTGATCCGCGACCAGATCGGCCTGATGGTCGCGGATGTCCTCGATGAGACGGCGCGCCGCCTGGAGCGGACTCCGGTCGAGACCGTCCGCGACGTCCGGGAAGCGGGCGGGCCGCTGGTCGGCTTCTCGCCCGCTCTCGCCGCCGAGGAGAGGGCTTTGAAGCGTTTCCTGAGCACGAGGATGTACAACGCGCCTCCGGTGACCGCGGTTCGCGACCAGGCGCAGGGGATCCTCGCGGCTCTCTTTAACGCCTATCGCGACGATCCGGGACGGCTTCCGCCCGGCTGGTTTGACCCGGGAGGCGGCGAGACGGCTCTGCTTCGGGCGATCGGCGACTTCATCGCCGGAATGACGGACCGCTACGCGCTTCGCCAGTATCGCGAGATGGTAGGTCCCGTCGAGCTTCCGGAAGGCTTCTGATATGCGCCTGGCGATGATCGGCGCCACCGGCCTGGTCGGTTCGATCGCGGCTTCCGATATGCTGGATCGAGGGTGGGAGGTCCACGTGCTGGTGCGGCGTCCAAGCGGGCTGACGCACGGCGCCTTGTGCGAGCATGTCGCGCCGCCAGCAGAATGGCCGGTGATCGTGAAATCGCTCGGAGCAGAGGCGGCGGTATCGGCGCTCGGCACGACGATGCGGCAGGCGGGCTCGCAAGCGGCTTTCCGGAAGGTCGATCTCGACATCGTGGCGGCGTTCGCGGACGCGGCGGCGGCGGCCGGAGCGCGCCGGATGGTGACCGTCTCCTCGGTCGGTGCGGATCCCGGTTCGGCCAATTTCTACCTTCGCATCAAGGGAGAGATGGAGTCGGCGCTGGAGAGGCTCGGCTTCGAGCGGCTGGACATTTTGAGGCCGGGCCTGCTGCGCGGGCCGCGCGGCGGCGACCGGCGGCTGGGCGAGCGGATCGGCATTGCTCTGAGCCCGCTCGTCAACCGGGTACTGCGCGGACGGCTGGATCGCTACGCGGCCATCGACGCGGATGTCGTGGCGGCGGCGGCGGCCGGAGCGCTGCGGCAAGGCGAGCCAGGAGTCTTCCGGCACGAGAACCGCTCCCTGCGCGCACTGGCGGCCGCGCTAGAATCGTCATCCCGGCGAAAGCCGGGACCTTAGGACGAGTAGTCTCGGCGCGTCTCCCCGAGGCCCCGGCTTTCGCCGGGGTGACGGCCGGGCCGACGCCGCCTTCAAATCGCCCTCGACTTCGTCTAAGCCGCCCCCTCCTCCAAATCCGGAACCATCGTGACCCTCTACGCCCGCTTCGCCGCGCATATCGATTCCGCCCTCGACGCTCTCGAAGGTGAGGGCGCGCTTGCGCCCGGGCTCGAGCGCAGGTCCGTCGCGGTCGAGCCGCCCCGCGATCCTTCGCACGGGGATCTCGCCACCAACGCGGCGATGGTGCTCGCCAAGGCGGCGAAGACCAACCCGCGGGCTCTGGCGGAGCTCATCGTGCCCAAGCTGGAGGCGCTCGGGGAAGTGGCGAGCGCCCAGGTCGCCGGCCCGGGCTTCATCAACATCGGGCTGACGCCCGGCGTCTGGCACGACGAGCTGCGCGCCATCCTTTCGGCGGGTGAGGGCTATGGCCGTTCGCAGGCGGGGGCCGGGAAGCGGATCAACGTGGAATATGTCTCCGCCAACCCGACCGGGCCGATGCATGTCGGCCATTGCCGGGGCGCCGTCGTCGGGGATGCCTTGGCAAACCTGCTCCAGGCCGCCGGCTATGAAGTCACGCGCGAATATTATGTGAACGACGCGGGGGTGCAGGTCGATGTCCTCGCGCGCTCGGTTCACCTGCGTTATCTCGAAGCTCTCGGGCGGAAGATCGGCGAGATCCCCGAAGGCCTCTATCCCGGCGACTATCTGAAGCAGGTCGGACACGCGCTCGCCGCCGATTTCGGCGACCGCTATGCCGACGCGCCGGAAAGCGAATGGCTGGAGATATTCAGGCGGCGGGCAGTCGAATATATGATCATCCTCATCAAGGAGGATCTCGGCGAACTCGGAGTCAGGCACGACCTCTTCTCCTCGGAGCGCGAGGTCCAGGAATCCGGCGCGGTCGACCGGGCGTTCGCGCTGCTCGGCGAGAAGGGGCTGGTCTACAAGGGCACGCTGCCGCCGCCCAAGGGCAAGACGCTGGAAGACTGGGAGCCGACCGAGCTTACCCTCTTCCGCTCGACGCTGTTCGGCGACGACCAGGATCGACCGGTCCGCAAGTCGGACGGAAGCTGGACCTATTTCGCCGCCGATACCGCCTATCACATGCAGAAGCTCCAGGCTTCTGACGAGCTGATCAACGTCTGGGGCGCGGATCATACCGGAACGGTGAAGCGGACCCAGGCGGCGGTCGAGGCCCTGGCCGGCCGCCCCGCCCTAGACGTCAAGCTCGTCCAGATGGTCCGGCTGCTTCGCAACGGCGAGCTGGTCAAGATGTCGAAGCGGTCGGGCAGCTTCGTCACTCTCGCAGAAGTGGTCGACGAGGTCGGCAAGGACGTCGTCCGCTTCACCATGCTGACCCGCAAGAACGACGCCCAGATGGACTTCGACTTCGCCAAGGTCGTTGAGGCGTCGAAAGACAATCCGGTCTTCTACGTTCAGTACGCCCACGCCCGGATCCGGTCGCTCCATCGCCGGGCAGCCGAGGCGGGTCTCGATTCGGGACTCCCCGCGGATCTCGCGCTCCTCGACAACGAGGAGCTGGGCCTGGTCAGGATCGCCGCCCAGTTCCCGCGCATCGTCGAGGCGGCGGCGCAGGCGCACGAGCCGCACCGGGTCGCCTTCTACCTCGGCGATATCGCCGCCGCCTTCCACGCCTTGTGGAATCGCGGCAACGACGATCCTTCGCGGCGATTCCTTCTCGAAGATAATCCGGAATTAACCAGCGCTCGCTTACAGTTGGCGGGCGCGCTCGGGCAGGTTATCAGGAACGGCCTCAATATCATGGGCGTGGCGGCCGCCGAGGAGATGCAGTGATGACCGACATTCGAGCCGACGATCCTGCGCTGGGCAATGACGACCGGCTCCCCTGGCTGGAAGCGGTCGAGGAGGACGGCGGCGAGAGCGGTCCCTCGACGCTCAAGCTCATCGTCGCGGTTCTGATCGGCCTCGCCGCCCTCGGCGGGATCGTCGGCGGCATCTTCTGGATGGGCAATCGCGACGGCGCCGGGAACGGCGCTCCCGAAATCATCGCCGCGCCGCAGGGCCCCTACAAGGTGAAGCCCGATTCGCCCGGCGGGATGGCCGTCGAAGGCCAGGGCGAGACGGCGTTCGACGCCGCCCAGGGCGGAAATCCGAACGCCAGCATAGACACCAGCGCCGTTGCCGAAGCGCCGGTGACCGCTCAGCCCAAGGCGCCGGCTTCCGCGCCCGCCGCGAAGGAGCCGCCTTTGCTCAAGGCGCCCGCGGCCAGCAATGCGCCGGCCGCGAAGGCGGACACCGCCGCTCCGGCCGTGGCCGCCGACGGCGCGACCATCCAACTCGGCGCCTTCCCCAGCGGCGCCGCCGCTGAAAAGGCCTGGAAAGCCATGTCCGGCCGCTTCGCCTATCTGGCACCGCTCTCGCACAGCGTCGTTCAGGCCAATGTGAACGGCAAGACCTATTACCGGCTTCGCGCAAGCGGCCCCGGCGCGGCCGGTATCTGCGGCCGGCTGAAGGTCGCCGGGGAGCAGTGCCTCAAGGTTTAGCGGGGGCGGGTACCGTCGTCATGCCGAACTTGTTTCAGCATCCAGCGTGGAGCCGCCGAGTGGGCGGATAACTGGACCCTGAAACAAGTTCAGGGTGACGGGGAGAGCGCTTCTCGACAGGCGAGTGGCTCGGAGCTAACCCGCGGACATGCAAGCCGCCATCTATGGCCCTGCCGGGCTCGAGCTCACCCCCGACGAGCGCGCCTTCTTTCGCGACTGCGATCCGGCCGGGTACATCCTCTTCAGGCGCAACATCACGTCCCGCGAGCAGATGCGGGCGCTGATCGGCGAGCTGCGCGGCTTGAGCGGGCGCGACGATCTGCCGGTCCTGATCGACCAGGAAGGCGGCCGAGTCGCCAGGATGAGGCCGCCGGAATGGCCCGCCTTCCCGGCTGCGGAGGCGTTCGCCCGCCTTTACGAGAAAGCGCCGATGAGCGCGATCGAGGCGGCTCGGGCCAATGCCGCGGCGATCGCGGCGCTGCTCGCCGAGGTCGGAGTCAATGTAGACTGCCTGCCGGTGCTCGACGTCCGCCAGCCCGGCGCGACCGACATCGTCGGGGACCGGGCGCTCGGCGGCGAGCCGATGCAGGTGGCGGCGCTGGGGCGGGCGGTGCTCGACGGGCTCGCTTCCGGAGGCGTGGCCGGCGTGGTCAAGCACATGCCGGGCCACGGCCGCGCCCTCGTCGACAGCCATAAGGAAATGCCGGTGGTTGGAGCTTCCGAGGAGGCGCTGGAGATCGACCTCGAGCCCTTCCGGACGCTGAGCGATTCGCCGATGGGCATGACCTGTCACTGCGTCTTCACCGCCTGGGATCCGGAGCGGCCGGCGAGCCAGTCGCCGACCGTGATCGGCGAAATCATCCGCGGACGAATCGGCTTCGACGGCTTCCTGATGTCCGACGATATCGGAATGCACGCCCTCGCCGGCGGCTTCGCCGAGCGCGCCCGGCGCGTGATCGAGGCGGGTACGGACGCCGTCCTTCACTGCTCGGGGAAAATGGAGGAGATGGTCTCGGTCGCCACCGCGGTGGGCGAGCTGTCTGAGGAAGGCCGCGGACGCCTGGAGCGGGCGCTGGCGGCCGTTTCGGCGGCGGACCGGATTTCCTACGCGGAACAGGCGGAGAAGCGCGACAGGCTGCTCGCGCTGGCCTGAGCGAGCCGGGGCCGGCGGCTATCGCCTGCCGCGCCGCTTCCGCCACTGCTCCCGGCTCTGGCCCCAGATGTTCACCGGCGTGTTGTCGAACGGCGCGGGGAGATAGGCGCTTCCGCGGACGGCGGAGCCGAGGCGCTCGGCCACTCGCGCGGACGGCGTGTTGTCGGGGTCGATGCAGTGGATGACGTCGTGCCAGCCGAGCTGTTGGAAGGCCCAGTCGATGGCCGCCTCGGCGCTCTCGGTCGCATAGCCTTTGCCCCAGGCGCCCCGCTCGAGGCCCCAGCCGACTTCGGCGCCCGGCCAGCCTTCCGGCTGCCACGGGCCCACCCGGCCGACCCAGCGGCCGCTCGACTTCTCGATCACGGAGAACATCCCGTAACCGCGCAAGGCCCAGCTCCCGGCCATCGCCGCCATTCCCCGCCAGGCGCCGGAGCGCGGCTGCTGGCCGCCGACGAAGCGAGCGGCCTCCTCGTCGGCCATCAGCGCCGCGAAACCGTCGAGATCCCGCTCCTCAGGCGGGCGAAGGATCAGGCGGGGCGTTTCAAGCGTGGGACCGAGCATGGGGAGGATCTCTAGAGGCCGGAGGAGCCGGGACGCAACCTTCGCCAGTTATTGTTGCCGCGGCGGGGCCGGAGCGAAGCTGATCCGGCCGACCTCGCGGATCCGGCCCCGGGCCAGCTCGCCCTCCACCAGCTCGTAGCCGAGCAGGGCGAAGGTGCGGCCGCTCCAGAAGATCGGCCGGGCATTGCCGTACCAGTCGACGCAACTGGCCTGGCAGGCGTCGTCGACCACCCCGCGCGTCTGCGAGTCCAATTCCCCGGCAGGAGCGAGGCGCCGCCGCTCCCGCCGGAGGAAGACCATGGCCGCGGAGCTTCCGAAGAAGCGCGCCAGCGCCGGGTCGGCGCGCTTGGCAACCGGCAGCCCGACCGTCCCGGAGGCGCCGTCCGGAGCGTCCGGATCGGGGCTGAAGAAGAAGGCATGGCTTCGGCTTTCGCCTTGCGCCGAATCGGGATGGACATAGCGGTCGCCCAGGTCCGGGGCGGCGCCGTCGAGCTCGACGGTGGAGAAGCCGAGCCCGCGCTCCGTGCCGCCGATGACCATCGCGTCCCGCCCGAGAAGCTCGATCCGGTCGACCGAATGCGGCATCGGCAGTTCGGTGGCGCGGCCGTCGCGAAGACGGGCGGCGACCAGCCTCGATCGGGCGGCCTCCCCGCCGGACGCACTTGCGCCGTAGAGCACATAATCGCCGGCGAAGCGGTTGTGGAACGACCAGCCGGGAACCGACGGCAGGAACCGGTAGCGGGCGCGCGGCACCTGGCGCGAGGCGTCGCCGAAGTCGGAGAAGCGGACCCGGAGCAGTGCGACTCCGGCCCCGCCGCCGCTATTCTCCGGAGCGAACATCGAATCGCCGCCGCCGTCGCTCCGCACGAGAACGTTGAGGATGCCTTCGGCCGCATCCTCCCGGAACGAGAATTGGTCTACCGGGGCGCCGCGGGCGGCGGTGGCGGACGGCCGCTCACGGCCGAAGGGAAGGCGGTAGAGATAGCTTTCCGGCCGGTCCGAATCCCAGGCGTCGGTGACCCACAGATACACGCCCTGGGCCGAGACGTAGAAGGTGCGCGACGCCGGGCCGAGAACGGCGGTGGCCGAGCAGCCGAGGTCGGCCGCGGTGAGATCGCAGCTGGTGACGCTGTGCAGGGTGTCGACGGCCGCGTCCGCCGACTTGCGCATCGCCGGGGCGATATACACCTGGCCGGCGCGGGCGATGCGCTTGAACCGGCGCTTCCCGGCGTCCTGCCCCTGCCGCCAGCGGCGCACTCCGGGAAGCACGTCGAGCAGATCGTCCTCGTCTTCCCAATAGAGCTCGAGCGGGGTGTAGAAGACCAGCCGGTTCCCGATCAGCCGCGACGCGTAGTTGCGCGAGGAATAATAATCGTTCGACCTGAGGTGCCAGGCGTCCTCGAAGCGGAGGCGCCCGCCGGGATCGAGCCGGAACCGGTTGATCTCCGTTCCGCCGCGATCGTAGCTGTAGCCGACGACGATGACCCGGTCGCCGGAGATGAGCATCTCGTCATACCAGTCGCCCTCGCCGCTGACGCCCGGTGGGAAGGCGTTGATCGAATCGACCGGCCGCATCGCTCCTCCCGCCAGCGAGACGGTGAACAGGCGACCGCGGCGGAGGATGACGAGCGTGTCGCCGCGCATCTTGACGATTCCGCCTTCGTCGACGTTCGCTTCCTGGTTGTTGGTGATGCCTGGCGCCGCCTTGGCCGGGATGCCGGTCTGGAAAAACTCCTCGCCGCCCACGGAAACGACGGGGGCGGGTGCCGCGGCGGCGCCGGGCGGCGGCGGCGGCGGCGGTGGGGCGGGCATGGGCACCGGCGACGGCGGGTAGATGGGAACCGGCGGCTCGGCCTCTTCCTGGCGCTTGAGCCGGCGCAGATAGCTGCGCAGCTCGGCATCGGAACGGAAGGCGGTGAGGCCGCCGCGAGGCTTGTCGGGGCGCGCCGCCTCGCCCTCGGCCCGCGGCTGGGCGGAGGCGGTGGTGATGGAAAGGGCGGCCAGGCTGGCGGCGAGGAGCAGAGGGGTACGCATGGCTCTCCCTGAGATGTGTTCCGCGGAGACTTTCGTATCATCGAAGGCCGGTGCGGCAAGGGCGAAAAAATGCTGTGCATAAATGGAGCGATTCCCCTTCGCATCCGGACTTCACCTGCCTAACCTTGCGCCATGGGCGGGGAAGAACCCTTCGACGAATTCGACGCGCCGGCGCCGGTGCGGGAGGCGGACAGGCTCACTCTCGACCTCGACGGCTGGGAGGGGCCGCTCGACCTGCTCCTGACCCTCGCCCGGTCGCAGAAGGTCGATCTGGCGAAGATCTCGATCTTGGCTCTGGTCGAGCAATATCTCGCCTTCATCGCCGACGCGAAGAAGCTCAAGCTCGAGATCGCGGCCGATTATCTGGTGATGGCGGCGTGGCTGGCCTATCTCAAATCCTGCCTTCTCCTGCCGCGCGAGCAGGAAGCCGATCCCAGCCCCGAGGAGCTTGCGATGCGGCTCCAGCTGAGGCTTCAGCGGCTTTCGGCGATGCGCGAGGCGGGCGCTCGGCTCCTCGGCCGCGACCGCCTGGGCCGCGACGTCTTCCCCAGAGGCGCTCCTGAGGGGCTTCGGGTGGTCCGCCGCTCGCTCTGGCACGCGGAGCTTTACGACCTGATCGCCGCCTACGGATCGGTCAGGGCTCGAAATGAGCCGGCCTTTCATGTGGTCGCCCGGCGGCCGGTGATGACGCTCGAGGAGGCGCTGGCGCGGGTCGAGCGGATGATCGGCGCTCGGCTCGAATGGACCCGGATCGAGGCCTTCCTCCCCGAAACCCAGGACGGCGAGTTCAGGAAGTCCGCCCTCGCGTCGAGCTTCGTCGCCGCCCTCGAGCTCGCCCGCAAGGGCCGGGTCCAGCTCGACCAGAAAGGGGCCTTTGAGCCCCTCTTCATCCGCGCCGCATGAACGGCATGGACGACAGCCTCCGCGCCGTCGAGGCGGTGCTGTTCGCGGCCGGGGAGCCGATGAGCGCCGAGGATATCGCCGCCCATGTCGGCCCGGACGTCGATGTCGCCGCCGCGCTGGCCGAGCTGGCGCGCCATTACGACGGCCGCGGGGTCGAGCTGGTCGAACGCGGCAGGCGCTGGCATTTCCAGACCGCCCCCGACCTCGCCTTCATCCTCCGCCGGGAGCGGGACGAGACCCGGAAGCTCTCGCGCGCCGCCGTCGAGACCCTTGCGATCGTCGCCTATCACGAGCCGGTCAGCCGCGCCGAGATAGAGGCGATCCGCGGAGTCCAGATCTCCAGGGGAACGCTCGACGTGCTGATGGAGGCGGGCTGGGTCCGCCCGGCCGGAAGGCGCGAGGCCCCCGGCCGACCCCTCATCTACGCCACCACGCCCGCCTTCCTCGCCCATTTCGGGCTCGAAAGCCGCCGCGACCTGCCGGGCCTCGACGACCTCAAGGCGGCGGGGCTGCTCGACCCGATCGACGCGGCGATGGAGCAGCTCGGGCTTGAGGGGATGGAAAGTGAGGCCGAGGAGGACTAGGTACTCGCCGTCACCCCGGCGAAAGCCGGGGCCTCTTGGACGAAAGGCCGGCGCCTTCTCGACCTGAGGTTCCGGCCTTTGGCCGGGATGACGGGATTGGTCATTGGAGACACATCATGGGCGGGTTGAGCATTTGGCACTGGCTGGTGGTCGGGGTGATCATCCTGCTGCTGTTCGGCAAGGGCCGCTTTTCCGAGATGATGGGCGATGTGGCCAAGGGCCTGAAGAGCTTCAAGAAGGGCATGAGCGAGGATGAGGAGGCCGCCGCCGCCAGGCCGGCCGAGCCTCCCCGCCGGCTCACCGGCGAAGCGTCCGTCGTCCCTCCAGCCGAGCGTACGCTCGATCCCGAGCCCGGCGATCGCCGCGAGCCCTGAGATACCGCGCGAAGGGCGCGCCTGATGTTCGACATCGGCTATACCGAGCTTCTCGTCATCGCCATCGTGGCCCTGGTGGTGATCGGGCCCAAGGACTTGCCGCGGGTGATGCGCACCGTCGGGCAGTGGACAGGCCGCGCCCGCGGCATGGCGCGCCACTTCCGCTCGGGCATCGACACGATGATGCGCGAGGCGGAGCTCGAAGAGATGGAGAAAAAGTGGCGCGAAGAGAATGCGCGGATTCTCGCCGAGCATCCGTTCGCCGAGCCGTTGGCCGATCCTGAGGCGCTCGCCGCGCCGGCCGAACTGCCCTCTCCCGCGGACGCGTTTCCGGATCCCCATCCGGATGGGCCGGCGCCGCCTCCCGCAGCCGCGGGCCCGCTGCCGTGAGCGACATCGACGAGACCCGCGCTCCGCTCATGGAGCATCTGGTCGAGCTCAGGCGGCGGCTGATCTGGTCGTTCATCGCCCTCGGTATCGCCTTTGCGGTGAGCTTCTACTTCGCCGGGCCGATCTTCGGCTTCCTGGTCCAGCCCCTGATCGAAGGGTTCGGCGGGCCGGGGGAGGGCAGGCTGGTCTACACCAAGCTGTACGAAGCCTTCTTCACCGAGGTCCGGGTGGCGCTGTTCGCCGCCTTCTTCCTGGCCTTCCCGGTCATCGCCATCCAGCTGTGGGCATTCGTCGCTCCCGGCCTCTACGCCAAGGAGAAGCGCGCCTTCCTTCCGTTCCTGATCGCGACTCCGGTGCTGTTCATCGGCGGCGGAGCCCTGGCCTATTATGTCGTGATGCCGCTCGCGATCCGGTTCTTCCTCGGCTACCAGGGCCAGATCCCCGGCATCCAGCAGGAAGCCCTGCCGGCGATGGGAGAATATCTCTCCTTCGTCATGCACTTCATCCTCGCCTTCGGGATCTCGTTCCTTCTTCCGATCCTGCTGATCCTCCTGGAACGGGCGGGCCTCGTCACGCGCGACCAGCTGAAGCGCGGCCGGCGCTACGCGATCCTCGTCGCCTTCGTCATCGCCGCCATCGCCACCCCGCCCGACATCGTTTCCCAGTTCATGCTCGCGATCCCGCTCATCCTCCTCTACGAACTCTCGCTGATCGTCATCTGGTTCACCGAGCGAAAGCGCGCCAAGGAAGCGGCCACTCTCTCCCCTCCCTGAAAGGGAGGGGCTGGGGGTGGGTAGGCGAGCCTAGCGAGACTTCTTCGCTAACTCGGCGTTTCCGCCGCCTGCGGCGGACCCGCCCCCGCCCCCTCCCTTGCAGGGAGGGGAGACAGCCGCCGTAAGCTACGCTCGGGCTGCCACTGGGCAGAATCGCAAACGCCTCTTTAGACTTTCTTAACCTTTCTCGGTCTTCAGTGGACGCAGAGGGGGGCGAAGCAAAGGAGGCCAAATTGGCCCATCGCCGCGACCCCAGCCGCCATGACTGAGCCGCTCCTTCCCGCGCCCGCGGTCCGTCCGCTGGTTCGCCAGCCCGTCGCGCGCCGCCGGCTGCTGCTGATCGACGACGAGCTGTCGGTGGCCCGCTTCATCGCCCACGCCGCCGAGGAATGCGGATACGAGGCGATCATCACGGTGACCGCGGAAAGTTTCCGAAGTCAGTATCTGAGCTGCGATCCCGACGTGGTCGTGCTCGATCTCGCCTTGCCTCGAAGCGACGGGGTGGAGCTGCTGCGATTCCTCGCCGAGGAGAAATGCCGGGCGCTGGTCCTGCCGATCAGCGGCTTCGACGAGCGCGTGCTCGAAGCCGCGGTTCGGCTGGGCACCGCGCTCGGCCTGCGAATGGCTGGACCGCTCCAGAAGCCGGTGCGGCTCCAGCAACTGATGGACGCGATGCAGGGACCGGAGGCGCAGGATGCGGGCTGCATCGGCTTCTGAAGCGGACCTCCTCACGGAACTGCAGCTGGCGATCGAACGGGACGAGCTCTCGCTCCTCTACCAGCCCAAGGTGGCGGTGGCGAACGGCAGCCTCGTCGGGGTGGAAGCTCTGGCGCGGTGGCCGCACCGGGAGCGCGGCCTCGTCGAGCCCTCGGTCTTCGTGCCTGTCGCCGAGCGCTACGGGCTGATCGACGAGCTGACCGACTGGGTGCTCCGGCGGGGGCTCAAGCAATGGGTGACCTGGAGCGAGCAGGGGCTGCGCACAAACATCGCCTTCAACGTCTCGGCGCTGAGCCTTCGCGACGTCTATTTCCCGGATTATCTGCACCGGCTCTGCCAGGCCGAGGGCGTTCCGGCCGCCGCTCTGACGATCGAGGTCACCGAAGGGGCCACTCAGCATCTGGTGCGGCTTCTCGACACTCTGACCCGCTTCCGGCTCAAGGGGATGAGCCTCGCGCTGGATGATTTCGGTACGGGTTTTTCCTCACTGCTCCAGCTCCGGCAGCTGCCCTATAACGAGCTGAAGGTGGATCAATGCTTCGTCAGCGACGCCGTTCGCTCCCGGGAGTCTCGGCTGATCGTCAAGGCGGTTATCGACCTCGCGCACGGACTAGGCCTTTCCGCCACGGCGGAAGGAGTCGAGGATTCGGAAACTCTGGCCCTGCTCGCCGAGTTGGGCTGCGACCATGCCCAGGGCTATTTCATCGCCAGGGCGATGGAAGGGTGGCAATTGGCGCCGTGGCTGGTCGATGCGGACGGAGGCGGCGTGGTGCCGATCCCGGCGGGGCGGCGGACCGGCTGATTCGCGACCTCGGCCAGGTTCCTGGCGCGGCGTTCGAATGTTTGGGAAGGGTTTACCGCGATGCGGCGACTGAGACGTGCCTGTTCCACCGCCTTGCTGGCGGCCGCCGCGGCGGCCTGCCAGACATTGCCCGCGGCGCCAGGCGGGGCCGGCCCTACCATCAAGGTCGAGGAGGCGGAATCATGGCGGGGAGTCGCCTCGCCGCGCGATGCAACAGCGCTGGACAGCCTGCGGACCCGCTGGGACCACGCGCTGGTCTCTGGGCGTGCCGCGAACCTTTCCCGCTACATCGCCGCGGACGAAGAGCTCCTGACTCCCGATATCCGGCTGCCACGCGCGGCTCCTGCGCCGGGAACCTACAATTGCCGTTCGATACGTCCCGGCCGAAAGAGGTGGGCGAGCTCCCCACGAGGCTTTTGCTACGTCGGGGTCGTGGCAGGCCAGCTCAGCCTCGCTACTGAGCTGCGCGGCCTGCGGCTGGGTGGCTATCTGTGGGAATTGAAGGGCGGCGAGCGGCTCGTTTTCCTGGGTGCTTCCGTCCCTGCCGGCGCCAAGACCGCTTCGGCTTATGGCGACGATCCGACCCGCGACATGGCCGGCCAGCTGGAGCGGATCGGCGATTTCCGCTACCGGCTCGTTCTTCCCGACTCGGCGCCCTCGCCGGGAGGGATCATCATCGTCGAACTGACCGCCGCTCCGCAGGATTAGCCCGCGCCGGGGGTTAAGCTTGCCTCGTCATGCCGGATTGATTCGGGATCCCCCTTCTCGCGCCGTCTTACGAATGCGCGGTGGATGCCGATCAAGTCCGGCATGAAGAGGCGCCGGATAAAAAAAGGCCGCCCGGAGGCGGCCTTTCTTCGAGAAGCTGCGGCGGTTCAGCAGTTGCCGGGCTGGCCGTCGGCGCAATCGGTGGTCGATTCGACGTCGTTCGCCGCGCCGCGAACGGTGTTGCAGGCGCTGAGCGTCAGTCCGGTGGCGATGAAGGCGAGGGTGATAAGCTTACGCATGTTCCGTCTCCCTGGACCGCGGCGCCGCGCATTCGGGCGTCGCTAGGTAAAGGGGAGAATGCGGGGGACTGACTATGGTTCCTCGGCGGCCGAACCGCGACGCCCGGATCCAGCCCGTTCGCGCCGGAATAATGATCAGAGGCCTTAGAGGAAATTTGAGCCCGGAGGCGCCACCGGGGGGGGGGAGGTTGGCGCGTCCGGGCTCATGTCGTGGATAGCGAGAGCGGGGGGGCAAAAGGTCACTATCCGAACTGCATAACGGCACAGGAGCAGAGGGGTTCCGCCGAAAGACGGAAAAAAGTGACGGCTCGTGATTTTTTTGAAACCCGGCCCCGTTCCCGCCGGTTCAGGAGAGCGAAGAGGAGCCCCCCGAGTGAACCAACCGCCTAAATCTACCCCTCACAGCGACATCGGGGGCGTCCACCAAGACGAGAAGCGCAATGTCGACAGCGCCATCGAAGCGGGTCAGGGGACGGAGGATCTCGCCCGCGCCGCCGAGGAAGACGCGGCCAGGCCCAGTTTCAGCGACGATGTGAAGAACCGCGACGATCGAAGCGCCTGATCGTCATCCCGCGCGGCCCGCGGCTATCGCTCGGCCTTGTCGACCACGGCGATGGCCAGGGTGAGGCGGCCGGCCTCGACGTCGCGATCGAGGGTTGAGCGCAGCTGGCGGGACAGGCCGGTCACGATCCGCTCGAACCGCTCGGTCAGCAGCGGTTCGCACTGGGCGCCGGGGCGGAGGCTGTCGGACTCGATGGCGAGCTGGGCGGCGCCCGGCCGGGCGCCTTCGCCGGTGAGGGCGATGCTGACCGCCCCGGCGCCGCACAACATGGCGTATTCGGCGATCTCGGTGATCAGGAACGCGACCGAGACGGCGACATCCTGGGTCACGTAGTAGGGCTCGAGCGAAAGTCGAAGGTTCATTCCGGCCGCCGAGGCGGGGGCGGTGGCCCGAAGGTTCGCCGCCAGCTCCGAGATGAGCGGTTTCAGCGCAACCCCCCGATTTTCCTCGAGCTCGGCGAAATGGTTGCGGTGGACGACGGCCAAGGCGTCGACCCGGCGCTGGATCGAGGCATAAGCGGCGGCGACCTCCTCGTTGGGCGAGCCGCGGGAGTGGATGTTGAGCAGCGAGGCGACGACCTGGAGGTTGTTCTTCACCCGGTGGTGCACCTCGCGCACCAGCTTGGTCTGACGTTCGACCGCGGCCTCGAGCTCGGCCTCATGATGGGCGAGGGTGCGAACCGCCCGGTCGAAAGCCTCGCCGAGCTCCCTTATCTCACGGGCGGGCGTGGCGACCCGCGGGAGGGCGAGCTCGCGATCTCCCGGCCGGTAGGCGGCGACGGCACGCTGCATCCGGGCCAGCGGCCGAAGCAGAAGCCGGTTCAGGATCAGCCAGCCGATCAGGGTCGCGAAGATCCACATCAACACCGGCAGCATGATGAGCAGCATGTCGGCAAGAGTGATCGGCACCGCCGACAGGAGAATGCTCAGCCGCAGCTGGCCGCCGGCGATGGGTTCGTCCCCGCTCACGGTCTGCCGCCACGCTCCGCCCTTGAAGTCGGAGCGCAGGACCATCCGCGTCAGCCCATCGGTCAGCTCCAGGTTGAAGTCGCGGCTGGTGCCTGGAATGTAGGTCAGGTCGCCCAGCGCCGAGCGGCTGTATTCCGCCACTCCTTCCAGCACTCCGCCCTCCCCGAAGACGAAGAGGCTGACGGCGGAGCCGTCGCCGCGGATCCGGGCGATGGTGCCCGAGCGCGCCGCCCTCGCCGGGACGGCCGTCGGGACGAAGCCGCCGCTGGCGCAGCGCAGCGCCCCGCCGGACGTGTAGAGGGCGTAGCGGACCGGCACCGGCCCCTGCTCCAGCTGCCGCAAGGTGGTCTGGCAAGCTCTCGAGCCTTCGGAGGTGAGGGAAATCGCGACGCTTGCGGTGTTGATGGTGAGCACGCTTCGCGAGAAGGCGGAGTTCAGCCGCTGCGCCTTGAGCTCGAGCCGGTAGAGGGTCTCCTCGTTGCGGTCCGCCTTCTTCTGCTGGGCGCTCTGGATCGAGACGAGGATCGCCACCAGGCCCAGCGGGAAAAGCGCCGCGCTGAAGATGAGCGCCATCTTGAGCCCGGTGGAGAGCCGGGCGAAGCGGGATGCAAGCCAGCCTTTCGCTTCAGTCGCCACGCCGTGCCGATACCGCCAAGCGGCGCCTCCGGTAGTGAGCGGGAACTCTAACCGAGCTTGCCCAGCAGATCGAGCATCTCAGGGGGAATGGACTCGTCCACCGCGTCGCAATAGGCTTGGCGCAGCGCCTGCCCGATCTCTGAATTGGCACCGCGTCTCTTCCGGCTCGTAGGCATATGTTCACTGTCGGCCGGAGGGGAGGGATCGGTTTTGCGCCGGCGATCGCTTTCGTTCTCGAAGCTCAAATCGTCTACCCCTCGCGACGCCGGCGCCGCGCCCGCTGCATTTCTGAACGGCGTCCGCACAGC